>JAIQFF010000242.1 GCA_020073395.1 Terriglobia bacterium | reverse complement strand
GCACCCAGGCGTGAAAAGGGTCGCGATAGCCATGTCCGATTCAGCTTCCGGCAAACCTTCGATCAGCCACAAATGGAAAGAGATCTCAGATCTCCCGGAAGAACTCGATTCGATGCGGGACCGCGAGCTCGAGTCACTCTATGAGGTTTGGGTCAGACAAAAAGAGAGCATCGGGGACGACAAGCGGATTAGCGATTTCAACGCTGAACTTGCGCGGGAACTGAACGGCTCCAACTGGCTTGAATCACGGCACGATCAAACTATCTGGTCGATCGTGCGCCTCAAGGACGGCGTCGCCATGCCCCAGGTGCAGGCTGAACTGAACGCGATTGCCGCCCGCGCAGCCCGCGAGTTTCCGAAAGACGAGGAAAAGCTGACCCTCAAGCTGACCCGCCCTGGGCTGGTGGGTGACTTTATCAGCGACCCCACCCGCGCATTTCTGGCCGGCGTGATGGGCCTCGCTGGCATTGTGCTGCTCGCCGCCTGCGCCAACCTCGGCAGCCTGTTCGCGGCACGAACCGCAGACCGCACCCGCGAGATTGCCATCCGCCTGGCCATTGGATCGAGCCGCTGGCGCGTCATCCGACAGGTCCTAGTCGAGGCCTTCGTTATTTCGATCCTCGGGGGGATCTGCGCCTGCGGTTTGGCGTGGATTGCACTCACCGGCCTGGCCAACTGGCATCCACCCACCGAATATCCTTTCAAGTTTCACATCATGCCGCAGCCATCGCTGATCGTGATGGCATTCCTCACCTCGGTGCTCGCCGGCGTGGGGTTCGGCGTGATGCCGCTGTGGCAGATATTCAAGACCGATCCTAATAGCGCGATCAAAAGCGGTGGCAGCCAATCCACCGCAGGACGCCGCTGGGCGCTTCGCGATGTCTTGCTGGCCGCCCAGATCGCGCTCTGCTGCATCACCGTTACGGCGGCCTTTGTGTCGCTGCGGGGCCTGGGCAAAGCCATGACCATGAACATGGGTATCAATCCCAGGCATGCGGTCGTGGCGAAATTCCAGCTGAGTCAGGCCGGCTATTCGGGCGACGCTGCTGATCACTTCCAACGCCAGTTGCTGGAGAGAGTCTCGCACCTTCCGGGAGTGGAAGCAGCCGGATACGCGCAATCCACGCCGCTCTCCCAGGATACGGTCGTTTCTGATGTCTTCCCGCAACAGACCACCGATTTCAAACCCTCAAACCGGGCCTTCGGTGCCTACGGTTACGACGTCTCGCCGGGATACTTCACCGCTGCTGAAACACCGCTGCTCTCGGGACGCGATGTAAGTTTCAGCGACACCGCGAAGACCCCGGCTGTTGCGGTCGTGAATCGGGAGTTTGCTCAGCGACTCTTCCACTCCGAAGACGTGGTTGGCCGCTATTTCAAGAACTCATCCGGCGTGCAGATCCAGATCGTGGGCATCGCGGCCAACGGAAAATATCTCCTTCTCAGTGAAAACCAGAAAGCGGCAGTGTTCTTCCCAATCTCGCAACGGCCAACCACTAAGACATCGCTGATTGTGCGGGTGCGGCCTGATTCCTCAGAAGAGGCCACGAACGCTATGGCCGCCACCGTCCGGAAAGTTGTGCGTGATTTTGACCCCACTGTCCCTATCCGGGAGTCAAGCCCCTGGAGGAACCAGCTGGGACTGACGTTCTTTGTCTCCCAGGTAGCGACCGTCGCGCTTGGCATCTTCGGGGCTTTTGGATTGCTGCTCTCGATCACCGGCACCTTCGGCCTGGCCTCATACACCGTCACCAAGCGACTGCGCGAACTGAGCCTTCGGGTCGCACTCGGTGCGCAAGGCAAGCAGGTTCTTTCGGCAGCGCTTGGCCGCATGCTGGTCCTGCTGGCTAGCGGGTCGGTGGTGGGGATGCTGCTCGGGGTTGCCGCCAGCCGGGTGCTTTCGGCGATCGTCTACCAGGCGTCGGCACAGGATCCATTTGTTCTGGCTGCGGTGGCATTGACTCTGTTGCTCACGGGTATACTTTCGGTCGCCGGCCCCGTGAGGCGGGCCCTGCACATCGATCCGGCAAACCTGCTCCGCGAAGAATAACTTTGAGCGTGAAAGGATAAGGAAACGCAGCTTGCCGTTCAGCGCTGTGCTATACCCTCCAGCGCGTCAAAGAAGCCGGGATACGAAATGACCGCCGCCTCGGCGCCTCGAATCTGTGTCTCCCCTTCCGCATGCAAGGCGGCCACCGCAAAGGCCATCGCGATGCGGTGATCGCCCAGAGAATCGACGTCCGCTCCTCGCAGCTTCTGCTTCCCCGGAATTTTAAAACCATCTTCGCGTTCTTCCACTTGCGCTCCCATGGCGCGCAGGTTTGTAGCGATGGCCGCGATCCGATCTGACTCCTTCACCCGCAGTTCGCGCGCGTCGCGAATCTCGATGCCGTCTTCGGTGTAGGGCGCGATCGCCGCCAGTACCGGAATTTCATCGATCAAGGCGGCGGTATCGGCTCCGGCGATGGTGATTCCCTTCAGGGCGCGGCCTTCCACCTTCACCGTCCCCCGCAATTCCCCGTGCTGCTCTTCCAGTTGGGTAACGGAAATTCCCACACCCATCAGGATCAGGATATCCAACAGCCGGGCCCGGGTGGGATTCATCAGCAAATCCTCGATCACCAGTTGTGCTCCCGGGAACACTCCCGCAGCACAAAGGAAAAAGGCTGCGCTGGAAATATCGCCCGGAATCGCCGCCTCAATTCCCCGCAATTTCTGCCCACCTGCCATCCGCGTTTCAAGGCCCGCCTGCGTGAGTGGCGCCCCAAATGCGCGCAGCGCCAGTTCGCTGTGATCGCGAGTGCGCACCGGTTCGATGACTGATGTCTCTCCGCTGGCGAACAGGCCGGCAAACAGCAGACATGATTTCACCTGGGCGCTGGCCAGCGGCATGTTGTAGCGGATCGCTTTCAGATTTCCGCCTTGCACCCGCAATGGCGGCCGGCCGCCCTTCTGGGCCGTGATCTTCGCCCCCATCATTTCCAGCGGCGCGATAATTCGTGCCATGGGACGGCGGGAAAGCGATTCATCGCCGGTAAGCTCGCTCTCGAAATCCTGTCCCGCCAGGATGCCGCTCAACATCCGCATGGTGGAGCCGGAGTTGCCACAATCGAGAGGCGACTTCGGCGCCTGTAATTTCGGACCGCGACCGTGAATGACCACGCTGTTCCCGGTGCGCAGCACCTCGGCACCCAGGGCGCGCACGCAGCCCAGCGTGCTGGCGCAGTCCGCGCCGGTAGAAAAATTCTCCAGCTGCGTATCGCCTTCCGCGATAGCGGCCAACATGGCGTAGCGGTGCGAAACTGATTTGTCTCCGGGCAGTCGCAGCGATCCGGCCACACTTCGAGCGGGACGCACAACCACGATCGAATCTTTATTCATGCCGGATTCCAATATAGCGAATGTTAAGAAGATTGAACCACGGAGGACACGGAGGACGCTGAGAACTCCTCGCGCATCCCGCCTGTTTCGAGCCGGTAGAAAAGTTTAGGCCAGTGCCTTGGCCTCGGCCGTGGCATCCTTCAGAATCTCCGGCGGAACCTCCCGGATGGTGAGGTGGAATTCAAACATCGGTGTTTCCGTGCCCCGGCCCCAGCGGTTGACTTCCCAATGCGCGCGGATGAACTTCGCTTCCGCATGCCCGGTCAGATCGAGCAGCAGGGGATGCTGACCGCGGTAGAATTTCTGGGGAAATACAGCGAGCGGCTTCGCCCCCCAGGCCGCGCCATCGGCGGAGCCATAGATACTCACGTCCAAAGCTTCCTGCTCAATGATATTGGTGATATCCAGGGTCAGAAGGAACACGCGGCTGGCCGCTAGGCCGATATCCAGCGCCGGCCCGTCGCCTTTGGCGTTGGCCACGGTTTTTTCAGGAACCAGGAAAGTATTGATCGTTGTCTTTGAAGACATGGCGAGAGAATTGTAGCAAAGGCCGGCGTGATTCGATGTAGGCGCGAGCGTGGGCTCTCGTGCCTACATGTCGTCGAAGAATTGGCGCAGCAGTTTGCCCGCTTCCACGGGCTGTTCCCAGGCTGAGTAGTGTCCCGCGCGCCGGATGATCTTTAATTCGCTGCCGGCAATATGTTGCCGCATCAACTCCGCTTCCGAAGGCCCAGTGAGCGTGTCTTCATCTCCGGTCACAATCAAAGTCGGGACGTTGATCGTCTTCAGGTCGGGCACCGAGTCCAGCCGTTCCGCCATGCCGCGCTGCACCTGGGCAACATTTCCGGCCGACATCTTTCGCATCATCCGCAGAGCGCCATCCACCAGATCGGGACGACTGTCCCGCGTGGTTTGGCCCATCACCTTCAAAGTCATGCTTTCAAAGAAGGGCTCGGTTCCTCGTTCCAGCACATCGGCGGCAGCCTGCAATCGTCCCGCTTTCGCCTCTGGAGAGTCGGCGGGCGCTTTGGTATTGCACAGCGCCAGCGCCGCCACCCGTCCGCGATAGCGCCGCCAGAACTCAAACAGCACATAGCCGCCGATCGAAACTCCCGCCAGCGGCACCCGCCCCAGTTCCGCGTGGTCGAGAATCCTCGCGATATCGGCCGCATGTTTCTCCATGGCGGCCGGCCCTTCGCCGACGGCCGATTCGCCATGTCCGCGCAGGTCGGGGAGGATCAGCTGATACCGCGAGGTCAGGGCCTGGACTGCGGGCAGCCAGAATTCATGATGGACAGGAAAAGGATGGAGCAGCACCACCGGCGGTCCGGTCCCCAGCACCTGGTATGCAATCTGGGCGTCGCCACTCGTGATGTGAATCATCGCTCTGTGTGGGTCGGACACTCTTGTCCGACGCTCTTGACT
>JAIQFF010000060.1 GCA_020073395.1 Terriglobia bacterium | reverse complement strand
AAATTGGCAATTCGCCGTCACCGCGTGCATCGGGTTCAGGACTCATGCTCGGTCTCCGTCGTCTTGCTCCTTGTGTCGGCGTCCTCTGTTTCCTTTGGCACCGACCCTTGCGTCTCCCGTCTCGGGGTTGGAACGTGGCCGGCTTCCAGGACGGCCTCCAAATCCAAGGGATGTTCCGACTGGTAATGCTCGAGAGGTACCTCTCCATCCCACCACGCCCAGTTCATCGGATAGGCGTCCGGGTCGAAGAAGACCTGGTAGAAGTGCCACACGACGATGGCCAGGCTGGCCAAGACCGCCTCGTAGAAATGGATCGCCGTGGCCACATCCAGCCACCAGCGTGGACCCAGACTGCCTACTGTGATCGCTGCCCAGAGCATCACTCCGGTGACCGCCATGATGAGAGTGCCCCACACCAGCGCCCAGTATTCCACCTTTTCCGCGTAGGTAAAGCGCCCAGACGGAGGCCTGTGCGGGGTCAAGCCGAGATGATAGCGGAGATTGTTCCAGAATTCGGCAGCATCACCGGTCGCGGGCCGAATGTCCCGCAGTAGCCGGTGACCGTCACGGTAGAACGCCAGGTATACGAGGTGATAGAAGGCGGCCGCGATCAGTACGACGCCCGCGATGCGGTGGACGATGCTGCGCAGGTTTTCGTTCATGCCCAGCACTAGATACTTGAACCAGGAGTCAGGAAACTTCAGGGCAAAACCGGTGAGCACCAGCACGGTGAAGCTAGCAAACAGTACGGTATGCTGGATGCGCTGGCCCCGATTCATCCGGGTGACGGTGCGCCCGCCCTGTCTCCTGCGGAGGGCGATAGCCTTGAACCTCCAGATAATAAAGTTGTGTGTAATCATGCCGCTGATCAGGACCACGATAAGCACGACATAGAACCCCCGCACCCAGCGGACTACAATACTGCCGGTGTCGCTCGAGAGGGGCGCGTTGACATGCACCTTGGCGGCGACAAATTGTTCGGTCACGCCGCGATGACACTGGCCGCAGGTCTTGACCAGGTTGGCCCGGTAGACGCTGGAGCGTGGATCGCTGGAGGGCAAAATGTTGTGCACGCCATGGCAACTGGCGCAATTGGCCACCAGCGTCGAGCCTCGCCGCGAGGCCAAACCGTGGTAGCTTGCCAGGTAGGTTGACACCCGGTTCCCCTCAAAACCGAATTCCCGGGTGAGTTGCACGCCTTCGTGGCAATGCGCGCACGCCAGATTCTGCGTCGATACCTGCGAATTGGGGTCCGTATGCGACTTGATGGAATGAATGCCGTGGCAGTCCGTGCAAATCGGCGCCTGCCCGTTTCCGCGCGCGATGGCCTGGCCGTGAATGCTCTGCTGGAACTCCCGTTCGACCGGGCCATGGCACTTGCCGCAGGTATGGGGAACGTTGAACTTGAATATTGGCGACTTGGGGTCGGCCGCGGTCATGATGTCGTGCGCGCCGTGGCAATCGGTGCAGACTGCCGCCTTTTCCACTCCCTTCGCCACGGCTTGGCCGTGCACACTCTCCTGGTAGGAGACAAATTGCTGGGTGGTGCCGCCGGCGGCTGCCATCACAAACTTCTGGTTGTGGCAGGTGCCACAGGTGGCGGGAATATTCGCGTGATTGGTCCGCGACTTGGGATCGGTCGAGGGCAGCAACTCGTGGGGACTGCCGTGGCAATCGGTGCACGTGGCCGCGGGCCGTGCGTCGCCCTGACGGGACTTGGCGTGCAGGCTGTGGTCGAAGGCTGCTTGCTGGTCGCTATGGCAAGTGGCGCAGGCGATTTTGGCTGGGAGACTCTCGTGGGGAGAAGTCTTGACGTCGGAATGGCAATCCACGCAGGCAAAGATGCCACCATGCATCGAGTTCTTGAACTTAACCGGATCGACGTACAAAGTCACACGCTTGCCGTTGACGTCATGGGCGAGGCCGGCGTCGCTGTGGCAGGCCAGGCAGTCTTCGTTCGTGGGCTTCTGCGCAGCAACCGCATCGGCGCTAAACAAAAGGGCCAATGCCAGGCACCCAGCCGTGGCCGCTGCGCGCATCATCGCAGTGCAGTTCACTTACCTTTAGCGAGCTGGCGGATATAAGCGACGACATCCTTGATCTGCGCGGCGCTCAGTTTGTTCTCATAGCCCGGCATTTTGTTCTTGCCTTTGGTGGTGATGGTGATCAATTCCTCGTCGCTCATTTTTTGCACATCGGCTGAAGTGAGATCCCGTATCCCCATCTTCTTTCCGACCGGCGTGTCACCTTTGCCGTCCGCGCCGTGACACATGGCGCACTTTGCCTTGTAGGTGGCAGCGGCATCATCAGCCCCGGCGGGGGTGCTCCAAAGAGCCAAGCCGGCTGCCAGCATGGCAAACATCACAGCTCGAGACAGATTGATTCTTGCGCTTCCCATTTTCATCTTCCTCCTCGATGTGCCCAGCTTTCCAGTGACCCGAGTTTGAACTGTCAGGCCAAATGTTGATACGGCAGACGATTAGTAAGGCGATCGAGAGCCCTAAAAATGGTACTCGACGGTCGCCGCGAGATAATGCGCCCGGTACGACGGCTGGTCGGCCCCCAAAAAAAGATATCTGGCAGCACTGTTATCGCCCACAAGAAAGTATGGATAAAACGGACTAGGCGTCCCCAGCAGCGGACTTGTGCATCCCGGGACTGGCGCCCCCGGCGGCAGCGGGCTGACGCAGCCCATGTAGGGCGTCATGGCGCTGGTCTGATAGTCCTTGGTATCAAATTGCTGGTAGCGATACTCGACCTTGGAGGTCACGTTCTTGGTCAGCTTGTATCTGAAGATGGCTACCACCTGGTGGTTCCGGCTGACCGTCTCCGGGTAGTCCACGGCGGCGTTGGTGCCAATCAGCAGGAACTTGTCGGGACCGGTGAGGAGGGTGGGGTCGCCGAACGGTCGGCTGTCTACATGGCCTTTCGCCGCAGACAGCGTGTAGTAGGTGTTGAGATTTGCCTTCTTGTTGAAGTGCACATCGATACCGCCGGCAAGAATGTGGACGAATTCGCGCGAAGTGCTCCCCCAATCATTGTTGGCGCTATCACAACCCCGCCCGGAAATGCTGCAGTCCAACGGCGTGGGTGTAGCTCCACCCGGCACGTGGTACCTTGAGGCCATCGCTTTGTAGTAGCGCTCATAGGAGTACTCGGCAAACATCGTCACCGCGTTGGTCAGGGTGAAGTCGCTATCGAAGCCGGCGTTGTATGAAAGATCCTTCAGGACACCATACAGGTAGTACGGATACGTAGTGCCCGCAATGAAGTTCAGCGGCGTTGCGCTGTTGACTCCACCCCGGTGATTAAAGTCGTCCTGCAAGGTCCCGCCGAACCCCGAGAAGCTCAGCCGGTCGGTGGGGCTGTATTCGATCTGGGCATCTCCGCGGTTGCGGGTCCGGGTGGACTCGTCAAAGCGCCGGCTGAATATCTGGTCGTTGGTAATCCCTCCACCGGTCGCGATCGCTTCTTCATCCTGGTACTGTTCCGGGTTGCGGGCCGAATAGCGGTAGGACACCCGGAACGACAGGTCCTTGCGGGGCGCCGAGTCGATGGCGGCCACAAATCCATTTTCCGTCGAATGCTCGACGTCGCGATGCGAACGGTCCATGATCTCGCCTTCGTAGCCCACTTTCACCGAACTCTTCTTGGCGTAGTACCAGTTGCCGGTCACTTCGATGTTCTTCCGGTTGTATCCGAACGGGGTGTTTTCCTCCGGGCTGGCGAGACTCGCGGCCGCGATATCGCCCTCCACGGGAGTGAAACTAAGCACCGGAGTGTCGTTGTTGTAGTCGTATTGCCGGTAGCCTGCTTTGATGTCGAACTTCTTGCCAACGCCCTGGATCAATTTGTAATTCATGGCCAGCGTATGCTTCTCACCGTGCAGACTGGAAGCCGGCAAGGGCCCGGTGCCCGCCAGCAATATCGCATTCGTGGTGTAGGGCAAAAAAGAATCATTTTGCCGCAGCCAGCCGGCGTTGATGCTGGCCAACAGGCGGAGATGCTTCATCAACAGGAACGAACCGGCAAAGTTAATGTAGTGCGCATGGTTGTCCGGGTAGAGATCTACCAGGCCTTTCGCCGGACCTTGGGTTGCCGCGGTGCAACCGTTGGGCGAGACGCAATCGGTGGTGCGAAACGGATTGTCGAAAACCAGCGCGCTGATATCGTTCTGAAAGAACGACCCCGTGTACCCGATTTGTACCGCCACTCTTTTCCGGGCGTATTCTGCTCTCACCTTCACCGTATTATTGAAGTAATCAATTGGTTCCGGTACTTCTGCCCCGTAACCCCCAGTCAGCGAGGCACTGGGGCTGGAGTTGAAAATCAGCCCAATCGGGCGCGTGCCGGACTCATGCTCGCGCGAATAAGAAGTCAGCAGGTCCCAATACGAACTGATGTTGTATGCCAACAGGACCGTGCCGGCGCGGCGCTCGATGGCAGGAACGATGAAATTCATGCTTGGGACCAACTGCGTCTGAATGGTACTCGGGAGTGAGGTGGACGCAGCCAGACCCTGCAGAGCGTTCCGGGTAACCAAAGGGATGGTGAGAACCGCCCATGTCGTGCTATTTCCCGCGGTGTTGGTATAGAGGGTGCGGGCGGTATTCGAATAGGTGTGGGGAATTTCGTCGTAGCGGATCTGCAACTTGAAGCGGTTCCAGGCTCCGAAAGTCGCCAGGTAGCTTTGGTCGCGATAGATCGCGTTATTCGATTGCACATCCACGAAATACTTCGACCCGGCGATGTCATCCATACTCAGGCGGACCTTGGGGATGAAAAATCCGTCACGCAGGTCGCGGTATTCGTTGTACTTCGACGTTTTCAGGGATGGATCGAACGGCAGGTCAGGGCGGCCGTACACGTCACCCCAACTCCAGCGGCTGCCCAGTTCGACTACCCCCGCTACAGGAGGAGTTTGGTCCTGGCCGAATAGAGTCAGCGGCGCCAACAGGAGCGTGAGCATCAGTAACAGGCATTTCGTTCTGGCGGTCTTCATTGCTCTCTCCTTGCTAACGCAAAAAGAAATTACCCGAGGGGTGGTTCGATCCGTGAATCAGTGAGTGGCAATTGGTGCACCCCCGGTTGAAGTTCTTGATGGAACCGAGCGGCTGCGGCTGTGTGGGGTGGCGGCTCGCGTCGTGGCAAGAGTCGCAAACCCGCGGCATCCGCACCTTCAGCAACTGGGGATTGCTGCTGCCGTGCGGTTCGTGGCAGTTAGCGCAGTTCTCCATGACCGGAGGATGCTCCCACAGAAATGGACCCCGCCGTTCGGTATGGCAACTGATGCAATTCTCGTTGATCGAGCTTTGTAACAGCTGGCTCGGATTCGGGCTGCCGTGCGGGTTGTGGCAACTGGTGCAGGTAACTTTGCCCTCGCGATAGGGCATGTGCGAGGAGCGCTGCAACTGCGCCCGCCGCATCTGGTGGCACTGCAGACACAATTCCGGTTGGGGTTTCTTGGTGCCTACGTGTTCGGTCAGCGGCGCCCCGTAACGTGAATCGACGCTAGCCAACTCTGCATATTTTTCCGCCGGGCTGCCGTAGTGGACCTGATGGCAGTCCACGCAGGCCATAGCCCGCGACTCGTGCGGGCTACCCGTCCAAAACATCTGATTGCCCTTGGTGTGGCAGGACAGGCAAGCCGCATTACGCTCCTCGACCGGAGTGGTGGAATCCTTGGTGAAGCGGACGGGGATCGTGTCCTTGCCGCCCCCCGCCTCCACGTGGGTCTTGCCCGGTCCGTGACAAGCTTCGCAGCGCAGCTTCTCCAAGGGAGTCCTGGCGTGCGCCATGGCGTTGCCCATAATGGTGTGGACGAAGCTCTTCTCCTGGTCGGCATGGCACGTCACGCATACCTCGGAGCCGACATAATCGCCCTCGGGCTGGGCTGCAGGTTGAGCAGCGGCGGATGAAGGCTCGGCTGCTACTGGTTTGTTATCTTGCGCCGCGCTTCGCGACACTGTCATAGCCGCGGCGCCTGCGAGCGCAGAAACAAGCAGGATCCGCCGAAACGAATTGGATGACCTCATCGCTCTTCCTTCCTCGAACCCGGGGTGCGTCACCAATGAAGTTCTCACCAGTCCGACCGCCATTCATCTACCACCGGGACCGATCCCCCGACGGCACGTTGACAGCATTCGTGGCTGGTCCTGCACCTTTTGCTTAAGCCTAGGGCTGCGCATCCGCATCCGACTTCTCTTCGCGGACCTGGGGCTGACCAGCTAAGTTTCTCAGTCCGAGTACGTTACCAAACAGAAATTGTGAATATCATGCCTAAGTTGTCGAAAACATAGCTTTTGGCCCCCCAAAAAACTGTTCAAAATTGAACACTTTTTCGATCAGTACCCTTTCTTGTGGCCGTACCTGGCGAACAGGCGACGGTCTCTACAATGATCGGCGAAACCACTAACTTCATTGATCTTAAGCAGAGTTGCAGAACGTTACCTTCGGCCACCGTGTCCGCCATCACCTTTGTTTGTGATCCAGGTCACTCGCTGGCCAAAATGGCGCAAAAAAAGGCTAGGCACCTGCTCCTTACCCCACGGTGGCGAGTCTGGTTCGCTCATAGCGAAGACTGTTAGCCGCGCACCGTTAGCACCGGGCATTCCGCTTGTGCGACCACCTGCGAAGCCACTGGCCAGGGCCTGTGCTCCGACAGGGCACTCCCGGTCGATTTCCGTACTCCCATCACGATCAGATCGACTTCTCGCTCCTTGGCGAGGCCCAGGATGCCCTCCGCCGGGAGCTCAATGCCTGCCACAAACTCCGGCTTGCACCAGTCTTCTGCCTCTGCGGGCACCAGGGCCCACAAAGACTCCAGAACGCTGGATTCGTCAGGTTCCCGATAGTCGGCGGGAGCCAGAGGCATCAGTCGAAGGAGGATCAGGTTGGCCTGATTCTCTTCCGCCAGAGACAAGGCGTAGGGAAGAGCTTTCAGGGAAGCCTCAGAGCCGTCGGTGGGGAAGAGGATGGTCTTGATCGTCCAATTCGGGCAGCTTAGGGGTGGCACCTGGGGACCGACCGTCAGTACGGGACAAGTTGCTCTCCTATAGATCTTCTCCGCCTCCGATCCCATCATCAGCTTTCTCAGTCCTTGTCTTCCGTGGGTTCCGGTAACCACGAGGTCGATCTTTTCCTTCTGAATGATGTGGGAGATCACACTCCAAACTTCGCCGCGCTCTAACAGCAGCCTGGCGGGACTTACCCGCGGAGAGTTGCCGAGAGCAAATACCGCCAGTCTTTCCTCCGCTTCCAGCCATGCCGGATCATCCTCAACCGGCAGCGGATCCGCGGGGATACCCAGGGGTGGCTCAGGGCTGAGCGCATGCGCAATAACCATCTTTGCCCCATATTGGCCGGCTAGAGCAGCCGCGTACGGCAGGGCGGTCTTTGAGACGGCCGAGAAATCGGTGGTGACCAGGATGTTGCTCAGCGAAATCCTCGTATTCGTGCGAAGGGCCTCCATGTGGTGCCTCCTCTCAGGATGGTGCTTCCACGGAACGTTTATAGGCATCTCTCGAGGAACCTGCGGTGACGGCGGTCACTTGTCGCGGTGACGCCGGCCACATCTGTTCCGGGTTGCATCCGATAGAAAGGATTAGCGATCATTGACGTGGCAATGGGAGAGAAGAGAAATGAAGCAAGAAACAGCCATTCTAGATGGGAACGAAGCAGCGGCCTTAGTAGCCTACCGCCTCAACGAAGTGATCGCTATCTACCCCATTACCCCGGCCTCGCCGATGGGGGAGTGGGCGGACCAGTGGAAAGAGGAGGGGCTGCACAACATTTGGGGTGCGGTTCCCAGCGTCATCGAAATGCAAAGCGAGGGGGGCGCCGCCGGCACCTTACATGGCGCGCTTCAGGCGGGGGCGCTTGGAACCACGTTCACCGCCTCGCAAGGTCTGCTGCTCATGATCCCCAACATGTACAAGATCGCGGGAGAACTGACGCCGACCGTGATTCATGTGGCCGCCCGCGCTCTGGCTACGCATGCTCTTTCGATCTTCGGCGACCATAGCGACGTGATGGCGGCGCGCGCCACCGGCTTTGCAATGCTCGCTTCGAATTCCGTGCAGGAAGCCGGCGATTTCGCCCTGATTGCGCAGGCGGCGGCGCTGGAGTCGCGCATCCCTTTCCTGCACTTTTTCGACGGTTTCCGCACTTCCCACGAAGTCAACAAGATTGTCCCTTTGAGTGATGACGATCTGCGTGAGCTGATTGATGACACCCTGGTCCGCCAGCATCGGCAGCGCGCATTGTCGCCGGATCACCCTCTACTGCGCGGTACCGCGCAGAATCCCGACGTATTTTTCCAGGCGCGCGAGGCCATCAATTCTTTCTACCGGGCGTGTCCGACGATCGTGCAAAACGTGATGGATCGCTTCGCCCAGCGTACCGGCAGGAGCTACCGCCTGTTCGACTATGTCGGGGCCCCGGATGCCGAACGGGTGATGGTGATGATGGGCTCCGGCGCAGGAGCTGTGGAGGAGGCCGTAGAACATCTGTCGCAGCGGGGCGAGAAGGTCGGGCTTCTGAAGGTCCGGCTGTACCGTCCTTTTGCGGCAGACGCGTTTATGTCTGCTCTCCCGAAGTCCGTGCGCGGCATTGCGGTCCTGGATCGAACCAAAGAGCCAGGCAGCCTGGGCGAACCGCTCTACCTGGATGTGGTTACCGCACTGAGCGAGTCGGCAGCTGCAAATGGCAACTCGTCCCGGATTGCTCCGCGGGTGGTCGGTGGCCGCTACGGTCTGGCGTCGAAGGAGTTTACTCCGGCCATGGCGAAAGCCACTTTCGATGAACTGAAGAAGCCCGCCCCGAAGAACCATTTTACGGTCGGGATTCACGATGATGTAACCCACACCAGTCTGGACTACGACCCCGAGTTCTCTACCGAGGCCCGCGAGACCGTCCGCGCCCTGTTCTATGGACTTGGTTCCGATGGAACTGTGGGAGCCAACAAGAATTCAATCAAGATTATTGGAAAGAATACGGACAACTACGCCCAGGGATATTTTGTCTACGACTCCAAGAAGGCGGGGTCGGTGACGGTTTCACATCTGCGTTTTGGTCCGCACCCGATCCGGTCTTCCTATCTGATTACCCGGGCCACCTTTGTCGCCTGCCACCAGTTCCAGTTTATCGAGCGCATGGACGTCTTGAATTGCGCTGAGCCGGGGGCCACATTTCTTCTGAATGCGCCCTTTGGCGTGGACGAAATATGGGACCACCTGCCGCAATTGGTGCAGGAAACCATCATCCAGAAAAAGCTCAAGTTCTACCTGATCGATGCCTACAAGGTCGCGCGCGAGACCGAGATGGGCAGCCGCATCAACACCATCATGCAGACCTGTTTTTTTGCCATCAGCGGGGTCCTGCCGCGCGAGCAGGCGATTGAAGCCATCAAGAATGCAATTCTCGAAACCTACGGAAAACGCGGCGAGGCCGTCGTAGCCAAGAACTTTGGCGCAGTGGATCACACCCTCAGTGATCTCCACCAGGTCACCGTTCCTGCCGCCGCAACCAGCAGGTTAAGAGTTCTGCCTCCGGTCTCCGAGCGCGCACCTGCGTTCGTTCGGGATGTAATTGGCCCCCTGATCGCGGGCCGCGGAGACGAACTTCCCGTGAGTGCAATGCCCATCGACGGCACGTTTCCGACGGGCACAGCGATGTGGGAGAAGCGAAATATCGCGCAACAGATTCCGGTCTGGGATGAGCAACTCTGTATTCAGTGCGGCAAGTGCGTGATGGTTTGTCCGCATGCGGTCATCCGGGCCAAGGTCTATGACTCCTCGCTGCTGGGGAATGCCCCAGCGGGCTTCAAGGCGGAAAAGCCGCGCTGGCGTGAATTCGAGAGCCTACGCTACACGCTGCAGGTTTCTCCGGAAGACTGCACCGGATGTGAGCTCTGCGTCGAGATCTGCCCGGTAAAGAGCAAGAGTGAGTCAAAACACAAAGCCATCAATATGCAGCCCCAGGCGCCCCTGCGCGAAGCGGAGAGCGCGAATTGGGATTTCTTCACCAAACTTCCAGATGCCGACCGCAACCAGCTTTCCCATGCTCAGGTAAAAGACGTCCAGCTTCTGGAACCGCTCTTCGAATTCTCCGGGGCGTGCGCGGGTTGCGGGGAGACACCTTATATCAAATTGCTCACCCAGCTCTATGGCGATCGCCTGATGATCGCCAACGCGACGGGCTGCTCGTCGATATACGGCGCCAACCTGCCCACGACACCTTACACCGTCAACTCTCTGGGGCGAGGCCCGACCTGGTCCAATTCTCTCTTCGAGGACAATGCCGAGTTTGGGTTGGGTATGCGGTTGGCGGTGGACAAGCAGGCTGACTATGCGCGTGTACTGGTGACCCGGCTGGCCTCGCACCTCGGCGACTCTCTGGTAAACGGGTTGCTGAATGCGGATCAATCGAGCGAGTCCGGCATCGGCGCGCAGAGGGAACGCGTGGCCGAACTAAAGAAGAAGGTGCTGGCAATGGATTCGCCGGCAGCGCGCGACCTGCTGGTTGTCGCCGACGCCCTGGTGCGCAAGAGCGTCTGGCTGGTGGGCGGCGACGGCTGGGCCTATGACATCGGCGCCGGTGGACTCGACCACGTCCTGGGCTCCGGGATGAACGTGAACGTCCTGGTGCTCGATACCGAAGTCTATTCCAATACGGGTGGACAGATGTCCAAAGCAACCCCGCGCGGCGCGGTGGCAAAATTCGCTTCCGGAGGCAAGGATGTTGGCAAGAAAGATCTCGCCATGGAAGCCATCAGTTATGGATCGGTCTATGTTGCCCGGGTGGCGATGGGAGGCAGCGATACCCAAACCGTGAAAGCCTTCCTTGAAGCCGAGGCATACAACGGACCGTCTCTGATCATCGCGTACAGCCACTGCATCGCTCACGGCTATGACATGAGCCAGGGCATGGCGCAGCAAAAAGCCGCGGTGCTCTCGGGTTACTGGCCGCTGGTGCGTTACAACCCTGACCTGCGTCTGGAAGGGAAGAATCCCTTCCAACTGGATTCCAGAGCGCCCAGTATTCCCTTCAAGCAATACGCCTATCAGGAAGCCCGCTACACCATGCTGGCGCGCAGCAATCCTGAGGTTGCGCGTGAACTGCTGCAGGAGGCGCAGCAGGATGTCCACCGGCAGTGGGGCGTTTACTCCAACCGGGCCGCCATGGCTGGCAATACGGAACCTCCCGGCAAAGCTGCCCCCGAGCCGGCCCCTTCCACACCGCAACCCGCCAGCGCAGGAGAACAGAAATGATCGACCTTACAACCACCTACCTCGGATTGCCGCTGAAATCTCCGATTGTCGCCTCGGCGTCTCCTCTCTGCGAGTCGCTGGTAAACATACGGCATCTCGAAGACGCTGGGGTGGGGGCTGTCGTACTGCCCTCCCTCTTTGAAGAACAACTCGACCTGGAGAGCCAGAGGGTCGATTCCGATCTCTTTCGCGGCAGCGAAAGTTTTGCCGAATCGCTCGACTACCTGCCGGATATGCATACCTATAATCTCGGCGCGGATGGCTATCTGGAGCTGATTCGAAAGGCGCGGCAACGAGTTTCCATTCCGGTGATCGCCAGCCTGAATGGTGTGTCTCCCGGCGGCTGGGCCCGCTACGCCGGCCTGATAGAGCAAGCGGGGGCGGACGCGATCGAGTTGAACATCTACGCCATCATCACCGACCCCAATATTCTCGGCGCCGACGTGGAGCGGAACTACTGCGATCTGGTCCGGCAGGTCAAAGCGAATGTCAGTATTCCTGTCGCCGTAAAGTGTTCCCACTCGTTCAGTGCGTTCGCAAATATGGGTAAGCAGTTGGACGCGGCGGGCGCCAACGGACTGGTCGTCTTCAATCGCTTCTACCAGCCGGATTTCGATATTGAATCTCTGGAGGTGGTGCCCAGCCTGACCCTGAGCCGCCCGCAGGAACTGCTGCTGCGGTTGCACTGGGTCGCCATCCTGTATGGCTGGGTGCGCGCCGACCTGGCGGTCACGGGGGGTGTGCACAGCGCCCAGGACGTCCTGAAATCCATGATGGCGGGAGCGAATGTCGCAATGATGACTTCCGCGCTGTTACAGAATGGTATTGATCACGCAACCTTGGTTCTCAAGGACCTGGTTTGCTGGATGGAAGTGCACGAATATGAATCGATCCGGCAAATGCGCGGCAGTATGAGCCAGCGTTCTGTGTCTGATCCAACCGCTTTCGAGCGCGGCAATTACATGCGGGTCCTTAGCTCCTACGTGGTACGACATACGGGTTAGAGAGGTCCCTGAGAGTGGCCAGTTTGAAACGACACAGAAAAGACGATCACCATGAGCGGTGAGGCCGGTCACAGACGGGCCCGCGAAGCGAAGCGAAAATGAGTTTGTGCCACACCGCCACATTACGAAGGGGAGCGTATGGCAGACACCGGAGAAGATCGAGAGATCAAAGCACGCACTGAAGCGAAGGAAGCGGAGGTCGTCGCAGCGTCAAAGAAGCTGTTGCAAAAGTCAATAGCAGCCACGGACGAGGAATTGAGCAAACGCCGCCGCATTGCCAGGAAGAGGACTGTGGCGCCCAGCCGATAGCGACTTGGCAGGGACCCGGGTGACCCGGTAGTACAGACCTGTCGCCTTGGCTTGAGCGTTTGTTGAGGGAGGAAATTGCTATGACACAGTCACCAAAGAAACGGATCCTCATCGTGGACAACGATGAGCAGGAATCAAGCAAGCTTGGGGCCATGGTACAGCGAGCGGGCTATGATCCGACCACTACATGGAGTGGACTGGAAGCTCTGGAGCTTCTGACATCCCAGAAAATCGACATACTTGTAGTCAGCAGTTACCTGCCCGATATGTACATCGGGGACTTTCTTGCCAGGCTGGCCCACTTGCCGGTCCAGCCCTGTTCAATTGTCATGCAGGAAGGGCAAAACGCGAATGCGACCTTACTGAAGGTCCAGGACATGATCGGAGAGCAAGAGTTGCAGGAGAAATAAAGGCAGGCTGGCGCATTGGCGGCCATGGTCCTGAGGCGATCTAGAATAGTCAGTTGCGTGCGCTTTCGCAAAAAGACGTGCGCGAAGGACTCTGAATGCAGGCTGCCATCCTAAACTCACCCCAAGATATTTCCCGACACCCTCTTCGGATTGGCCAGGTTCCCCGACCTCTCGCCCAGGCGGGGCAGGTTCTCCTGCGGGTACGAGCCTGTGGCGTCTGCCGGACCGACCTGCACATTGCGGAAGGCGAGCTTCCACCCCGCCGGGAAGAGCTGATTCCTGGCCATCAGATCGTAGGTGAGATCGTAGAAGGCGCGACGCCGGGAGCCCCCTTGGGGACGCGGGTTGGAGTTTCCTGGATTGGCGGGGTTGACGGGACGTGCTGGTATTGCCAGCACGGCCGTGAAAACCTCTGCGATTCGGCCGCTTTCACCGGTTACACCGTGAACGGCGGATATGCCGATTATGCTGTGGCCCAGGCTGGCTTTGTGTTTCCCCTTCCCGACGCGCTGGATGACTTGCATGCTGCACCTCTTTTGTGCGCCGGCATCATCGGTTTTCGCAGTCTCCGAGTGGCGGGAGTTGAGCACGGGGAGCGGGTGGGGCTGTTCGGTTTTGGGGCCTCGGCACATCTTGCCATCGCCGTACTGCGGGCGTGGGGATGCGACGTCTATGTCTCGACCCGGGGCGCCTACCATCAGCGGTTGGCAGAATCGCTCGGCGCTATCTGGGTGGGGAATGAAACGGAGAAGCCTCCGGTCGAGTTGGACCGGGCTGTGACCTTTGCGCCCAGCGGCGATGTGGTCGTGGCTGCGCTGGGAAGTCTGCGAAAAGGTGGGGTGGTCGCGATCAACGCGATTCACCTGGACCGGATTCCTGAATTCGACTATGACCGCCTGCTCTGGGGAGAACGTCAACTTCGCAGCGTGGCCAATATGACTCGCTCCGATGCTCGGGATTTTCTCCAAATCGCTGCTGAAATCGGCCTTCGACCCAAGGTGACAGTATTTCCTCTCGACCAGGCCAACGAGGCTCTGGCCGCCGTGAAGAGTGACTCTGTCGATGGCGCGGCTGTGATCGTTCCATAACATCCTGCGGAAAACGAACGAGGCGCTAAAGCGCCACGCATGTTCAGCGGCCCGGCGGCACGACTGAAGTCGTGCTCTTCCCCAAACCGCCTGACGAGCCTGATTTTTCGTCGCGACTTCCGTGATAGCTCGCGAGCCTGACGATTCGGGCGTTGCGCGTGAGCCCTATCACCCCGCCGGGTGATGCGAGTCACATCCCTGGAGCCGATATGGGAACAGAATAGCCGTCAACCGGCAAGAGGATTCATATGGCCAGCAAGAAGCGCGATCTCCTCGAGGTCCTGACCCTGGAACTTGAGTTCCTCAGAGGTGGAGGCTACCGGAAGTCGTCTTCGTGGCGCCCGCCATTCCTGTTCGAGGATTCTCCTACCTGCTTGAATTTTGACCAGCCGGGACTGAAGAGACCTTGTTCCGAATGCGTCCTGATGCAGTTGGTGCCAGCAGAATTTCGTGACAAACAAATCGCGTGTCGTTACATTCCGCTGAATGAACAGCACGAAACCGTCCAGTCACTTTATCAATGTGGCACACCAGAAGAACTGGAGACGGCAGTGATCGAGTGGCTTATGAATACGATCCACAAGCTGGAGCTGGAACGAGCTGAGGGGCGCTCCGATCTGGACGGTCCGACGCCCGAGACAGGCATCGGGGAGGCCTAAAAGAAAACTGTGGCTAAAAGAGAGCAATGTTTTCCAAGTGTTCCAATCCGGATTGCGATAGAACGTTTGACTATCGCCGGGGGCGGCTGTTTCGCTTTGACACCGATCAGGCGGACAGTAAGAGTGCGGGCCCCTGCGTCCGGCATTTTTGGCTTTGCGACGGATGCTCTCAGACTTACGATCTGGAATGCCGCTGGGGCATGGGAGTGATGATCAGGTCGCGAGTCGGCACCGAGATGCCTCGTCCTGTATGTGGTTGCGCGAACGCAGGACTGGGCCTGTGTCTCGCGAAGCTAAGGGTTGCGGGGGGCTTGCTCTGAAGCTGGTGCAGTGCTAAGTTTCCCACCTGATGGGCCCGGCCAAATCCAACTACAATGAAGGTCTGAGCCACGGGGATGAAAAATTTCGCCGCCTGCTGGAAGCAGCGCCCGACGCCATGGTCATTGTGGATCGAAGCGGGCGCATGCTGCTGGTCAACTCGCAGACGGAGAAAATGTTCGGCTACAGCAGAGAAGAATTGATCAACCAGCCCGTCGAGATCCTGATTCCAGAAAATTTTCGCCAAAGACATCCGCAACACAGGAATGCCTATCACAGTGCGCCTCACCCGCGTCCCATGGGCATAGGTCTCGAATTGCTGGGGCGCCGCAAGGATGGCAGCACATTCCCGGTCGAAATCAGCCTCAGCCCGCTGGAAGAAGCGGGCGATTTGTTGGTCACAGCGGCGATTCGTGATGTGACCGAACGCAAGCGGGCCGACGAAGCCTTGCGCCAGAGCCAGGGGCTCTTCCAGGCATTGGTGGAAGAGGTCAAGGACTATGCCATTTTCATGCTCGATCCCACAGGGAGAATTTTGAGCTGGAACGAAGGCGCGCAAAAGATCAAAGGCTACGCGGCTGAGGAAATCATTGGGCAGCACTTCTCATGCTTCTACCTGTCCGAAGATATCGACCGCGGCAAGCCGGACGAGGAGTTGAGATTGGCCGCAACCGAAGGCCGCTGGGAAGAAGAAGGCTGGCGGCTCCGCAAAGATGGTTCGCGGTTTTGGGCCGATGTGGTGATCACGGCGCTGCATGACAAGGACGGCAACCTGCTGGGTTTTGCCAAGGTCACGCGAGACATCACCGAGGGAAAGCGGGCCCGCGAGGCCTTCCTGCTGGAAGTAACGAATACCCTGGTGTCAAATCTCGACATCCGCCAGTTGCTCTCCGCTATTGCCGCCTGTGTCCGTCAGGTAAAGCCGTTCGACTATGCCACGCTCGCGCTCTACGACGTGCCCTCCCAGATGCTGCGCATGCACGTGCTGGAATCTTCGGGCGGGGCTGAGGCCAACGCGGGTTCAGAGGAAGAGCCTCTGGTTCCCCTAGGCGACTCGCCCGCGGGCTGGGCGTATACGACTCGGAAGCCGTTGTTGCTCCAAGGCCAGACTGGCGAAAAATGGCCTTTCGAAATGCCGCCCCAATTTGCCCATCGGTCGTTAAAGTCCGGCTGTTGGATTCCATTGATCGGACGGGAAGGCGTGATCGGGACGCTGAATGTGTTTAGCCGGCGTGCAGGAAACTTCGCTGACGACGACGTGAACCTGCTCTCGCAGATCGCGGCCCAGGTGGCCATAGCCCTGAGCAATGCCATGGCGTTCCGGCGTATTTCCGAACTCAAGGACCAACTCACGGAGCAGAAGCAATACCTTGAAGATGAGCTGAAAACCGAATTCAACTTCGAGGAAATTATCGGCCACAGCAAACCTATCCGGCAGGTGCTGAAACAACTCGAAACTGTAGCGGCCACAGACTCCACGGTTTTGATTCTTGGGGAAACCGGTACGGGAAAGGAATTGCTCGCCCGAGCGGTCCACAATCTGAGCCCGCGGCACGACCGTACTTTCGTCCGCGTGAATTGCGCTTCCATCCCTGCCGGGTTGCTCGAAAGCGAGCTGTTTGGTCACGAAAAGGGAGCGTTTACCGGCGCCATCGCGCAGCGCGTAGGGCGGCTGGAGTTAGCTCACCAGGGCACGATTTTTCTCGACGAAGTTGGAGATATCCCGCTCGAGCTGCAACCCAAGCTATTGCGGGCATTGCAGGAGAAGGAGTTCGAACGGCTGGGCAGCACCCGCACAATCACCACCGATGTGCGGATCGTCGCTGCCACCAATCGCGACTTGGGGAAACTAGTGGCCTCGGGGCAATTCCGTAGCGACCTGTTCTACCGTCTGAGTGTTTTCCCCATCACGGTACCGCCGCTGCGCGAGCGACGCGAGGACATTCCGCTGCTGGTTCAGTACTTCCTGTCAAAATTTTCCCAGCGGATGAGGAAAAAAATCGAGACCGTGCCACCGGAAGGGATGCAGGCCTTGTGCCGGTATTCGTGGCCCGGCAATATTCGCGAACTGGAGCACGTCATTGAGCGCGCGGTCATACTCTCCCCCGGTCCGGTCTTGAAGGTTCCGGTGTTTGAGCCTGCCCCGGCAGAGGCTGTTTCGCCTTCCACCTCTTCGGCCCTTGAGGACATCGAGCGCGAACACATCATCCGCGTGCTGCGCGAAGCTAAAGGAAAGATCGGTGGACCAGGTGGCGCGGCTGAGCGCCTGGGCATGAATCGCACCACCTTAAACTCGCGCATGCAGAAACTGAAGATTTCCCGCAAGCAGTTCTGACCGCCGCTGGTTTCGCGTGTCACAGATCACTTCCATTCGTGACCCTTATCACTGTGTTTTATCCCGGATTGTGCGAACCTACGCTTGCAGCGCTGGCTTCCATTGGTTTCCTGCCAGATGCAGGAACGGGCTAAGGTCGCCGAACTGCCGGAACCAGCGCTGACTATCCCGGGAAGGGAGGAAATTGTCATGGCCGAAACATCCGTTACGTCACCACGAAGCGAGGAAAGGCGGATAATCATTACGCCGGTGCAGAATCTGATGGACCGGATCAACAAGACCTCCCAGTCGATTGCCCAAAGAGCGTATGAGATCTTTGAAGGAAGCGGCCGCAGGTTCGGACACGACCTCGAAGATTGGTTCAAGGCTGAGATGGATTTGCTCCATCAGGTTCCGGTGAATATCGTAGAGTCGGCGGACAGCCTGGAAGTCAAGGCTGAAGTGCCCGGTTTCACCGAGAAGGAGATCCAAATCAGCGTCGAGCCGTGCCGGTTGACCATTACCGGTAAACGGGAATCCAACAAGGAAGAGAAGAAAGGCAAGACAGTGTATTCGGAGTTTAGCTCGGACCAGATCCTGCGGGTGGTGGATCTGCCCGCAAGTGTCGACGCCGAGAAGGTAACGGCAACTCTGAAAAATGGCGTGCTGCGGTTGATCATGCCTAAGACTGCCAAGGCGAAAACGATCGAGATCAAAACCAAGGTAGCGTAATCTGCAAGGGCGTCCCTACGGCAGAAAAGCCGTCTAACGGACTACCACTTCCTGTCGGCAACCCCGGCGACAGTCGCGGCGGCGGGCGAGGGCGCCCGCCCCACAGACGGGATATCGTCATTTGATGATAAATCGTCTCGTCATCAGGCTGAGCGATCACCTGCCGTGTGTGTTCCTTTCGTGTCCAAATCCACCCCTATCTTATTGGTCTGTCATAGGTTAGATCTGCCTTCGCACAATGACGGGGTTGGTGGCGGTGTCCTTGCTCTCACCATTACGTGCTTAGGATCACTGTTCAAAATACGTCCCACGCTCTGCTCCTGAAGCTGGAAGGCAGCGTTAAGGGGCCCTGGGTCGAAGAACTGCGAAAAGCCTGGCTCACGTCGGCAAAGATGGCGGACGGAGGGCCGGTGAGTATCGATCTGAGCGCAGTGAGTTTCATTGACGCGAACGGGCGGGACTTGCTTCTGCGAATGCAGAAAGAAGGCGCCGCCCTAAACGGGGGCTCGAGTTTCCTCCGGCATATGCTGGAGGATGGGAACACAAACTCCGAACGACCTTCAGAAGATAAGGGAGCGATATGAAAACGCGGACACCGTACGGGATGGAAATCGCAGATGATTGCGCCACTTGCCCTATTCAAAAAGATGGATTTTTTTGCCAGATGACCACGGAAACTTTGGCGGATTTCCAGAAGATGAAGTTCACCAGCCTGTATCCTGCCGGAGCTTTCCTGTTTGTCGAAGGCCAGGTGCCGCGCGGAGTGTACATGCTTTGCAGAGGGCGGGTGAAACTGACCATGGCCTCGCCTGCGGGTAAAACTGTGATCGTGCGGGTGGTGGAAGCGGGCGAACTGCTGGGTCTGCACTCCGCCATTTCCGGAGCCACCCACGAAGTTACCGCCGAGACGCTGCAGCCATGCCAGGTGGATTTCATCCGGCGCGACGATTTTATGACGCTGCTACAGGGACATGGCGACGCTTCGATGAACGCCATGCAGCAATTCAGCAACTACTATCGTGGAGCTTGTCACCAGATCCGCTACCTGGGCCTGACTCCTTCCGCTACTGAAAAGATGGCCCACTTCCTGCTCGAAGCGGCGGTCCACGGCCAGGAGACGCCTAGAGGCATCCGCTTCAACTTGAGCTTGACCCATGAAGAGATCGCCCAGGTGGTCGGAGTAACACGCGAGACCGTTACCCGTGCCCTGACCGAATTGCGGACCAAAATGCTGATCTCAACCAAAGGTCCGACCGTGCTGATCAGAAATAAGCCGGCTCTGGAAGCGATGGTTCTTGCCTGAGTAGTGTCAGGTTCCTCGCCGCCGCGGGCCGGAGCTCCGCAATGGCATTCTTCCTCGTTACCCAGGCGGCGAACGATTCCTGCCTTAGCCTCAAGTCAAAGTCAAAGGCGGCGGACAGAGCCTGCCATGAGCGAAGTCGATGGGAGTGTCCGCCCCACACATCACGACATACACTATTGCCGAGCTGTCAAAACCGGACAGTGCGCCTGCAGGACTACCCGGTAGGGGACAGTATTGCGAAAATGTGTCGTAATCTCTGCCGCTTTCCGCACGCCCAGCCCAATCAGGTCCGCGCGTCCAGTCTCAGCATGAGCCAGGATACGCTCCGTGGTATCTCCAAAATCGATGATGAACTCAGCCGGGCATCGCGGATCGATCTGCGAAGAGAAGATGCTCTGCATCTCCTTGCGCAGCGGCTCTGCCAGCGACCCGGCCTCTGGGTTCGTGGCGTTCTCAACGGGCAAGACATGGAGCAAGGTTAGCGACGCCTGGTATTCCGAGGCCAGCGAAGCCAAGTAAGGGAATACCGCACGGGATTCATCCGAAAGATCAGTAGGGAAGAGGATGTGCCTGATTTCAGAGGTTTCCATCGAACCCTTTGCAACCTTGGGTCCGACCGTGAGCACCGGACACGGCAAGTGGCGGAAGAGCTCTTCGGCCACCGACCCCATCAAAAGATGCTTCAATCCGGTGCGGCCATGAGTGCCCAATATGGCTAGATCAATGTTCTTTTGACGGACCAGTTGGCTCAGTTCCTGCTCAGGAATTCCTGATTTAACTATTGCGGTCGCGGACAGCCCGGCCAATTCCCTGGTCTTCAAGAGTTGCCGCACCTGAGCTTGAGCTTCGCGCTCGTCTTTGTGTTGCATGACGCCCGCAGCTTCGGGGCTGACCATCGTGTAGGGAACCGGAGTCCAGACATTTACCACAAACACTTGTGATCCATACCTGCGGGCAATGGCCGAAACCAGCGGCAACGCCGCAAGAGACGCCTCGGAGAAGTCAGTCGCGTAAAGAATTCGCTTTAGTTCGATGCCAGGAACAATTGGAATCACAACCGCAGAAGCTTTCATGGTCATCACCTGCCTGTATCTTCCACGATGAAGAGGTTGGTTTCTGTGATTGACCTCACGCCAACGCGTGTGCTCCGTCACCCGTGCGCGAACTGATTTCTGTAACTGGGCTAGATATCGCGCAATTCTGAGCTGGGAAGGGCCACGCGGACAGCATTGAGGACGGCCACAAGGTCAATGAATTCCTGGGCGACGGCGCCATCGATCGCCGGCAAAAACCCAAAAGCGGCGGCCAACATGCCGATGATACTGAGCGCCATTCCGCCCAGGGCGCTTTGCAGCGCGATGGAACGCATGCGACGGCCGATGTGCATGAGTTCGTCCACTTTCCCGAGCGACGACTCCAGGATAACCGCGTCTGCGGCTTCGGCTGCGACGTCGCTGTTCATCCCAAAGGCGATTCCGACCGTGGCTGCTTGCATGGCCGGTGCGTCGTTGATGCCGTCGCCGACGAACAGTGTTCTGGCCCGGCTGGTTTCTTCGCGGACAATGGCGACTTTCTGTTCCGGGCTTTGCCCGGCATGGATCTCGCTGATCCCGACGGTTCTCGCCAGATAGCGAACCTCCGACTCGCGGTCACCTGAGACCAGCAACACCCGGTTGACCTGGTGCATCGGGGTGAGGTGCTGCACAAAGACCCGGCTATCGTGTCGCGGCGCATCGTGAAAGCGGAGGGCCGCCGCGAATGCTTCGTCGATAAGAACCAGACACTCCAGCCCGGAGTGAACTGGAGGGATTGGGATGTTCCCGTTCTGAACCCGGTTGCGGCCGGTAAGCAGAATCCTCCGTCCTTCGACTGTTCCGAGAAGGCCATGGCCGGGAGGCTCGCTGATTTCGGCTGCCTCTTGAAGTGGGAGGTGGGCCTGGTTCGCAGCGTTCAGAATCGCCTGCGCCAACGGATGCTTGGAGTAGCGTTCCAGACTGGCGGCGGCGGACAGGACATTCTTTTCTTCAAACCCCGGCGCGCACAGAATTTCGGTCAACTTTGGATGCCCATAGGTCAGGGTTCCCGTCTTGTCAAAAATGAAGGTTCGGCACGAATCAATCTGCTCCAGAATCGCAGGATTCCTGATGATGATGCTGGAACGCGCCGAGAGCGCAATCGCCCCGATGACGGCCACAGGAATCGCGATCAGCAGCGGGCACGGTGTCGCAATAACCAATACTGCCAGGAAGCGGTGCGGCTCTCCGCTGGCCACCCACGCCAGGAGTGCAATCAGCAGCGCGAGGGGGGTGTACCACGCGCCTAACTGGTCCCCCAGGCGGCGCAGCCGGGGACGGCGCTGCTGGGTATCCTCCATGACGCGCATGATGCGAGCGTATCGGGAATCGCCGGGTAATTTCTCGCTTCGAATGGTCAGGGCTGTTTCTCCGTTCAGCGCCCCTGAGATGACCTTGGAACCTGGGGCCTTCGACACTTCGAACGGTTCTCCGGTCAGAAAGGCCTCGTTCATCCTGCCGTGGCCTTCGACCACAACTCCATCGGCGGGGCAGACCTCGTGGGGATAGATCAACAGAATGTCCCCGACCCTGACCTGGTCCAGGGTTACGTCCACGGTTTGCGCGCCGGCCCTGCGGTGGGTCGTCTGCGGCATGCGATTCGCCAAAGTGTCGAGGCTGGAAGAGGCGCGCCGGGAGGCGAACTCCTCGAGCGCGGTGCCTCCGGAAAGCATCAGCACCACAATGGAGCCCACCAGATATTCGCCCTGAAGGACCGAGGTCAGAATCGAGATCCCTGCCAGGAGGTCTGACCCAAATTCGCGGGCGGCCAGCCTGCGTACCAGAGCGAAGACGAGCGGCGATCCACCCAGCAGAAGCACTGCGTAAAGTGGTGCAAGAGAGACCAGCGGCGCGGCGTGGAATGCAAATCGGAGCAGAAGATGAATCGCGATTCCGAGAGTTGCGAGAAGAGCGATCGCCAGGACTCTTCGGTTGGACGGCTGGCGCTGAACGATCGCCGCTACCACTGCGGGCGAAGCACCATGTGGATACTCCAGAAGCTGCGGATCGCGGGTGACAAACCTATCGATACCAGCCATCAGCCATTTCCTCCCGCACCCGCCAGTTGCTGACGATTGTCATCATTGTCCCAAATGGCGTGCCTATCACCGAGTGACGCGAGTCACAGGGGGAAGTGATCGGCGTTGCACGGGATATGCCACCGGTTTCGCTAGTTTCAGTGCCGGCTGACGTGTCTCCAGAGAATGCCATCATTGAATTTGTCGGATAACATGCATCACGTCCCTGAAAACGAAGTATCGTGATGACGGAGAAACGAACATGAACAAGCAGGCTTTTCGGTTGGCTCTGGCGCTGGTTTTGTTTCTGGGCAGTTCATTGCTGGGACAGGCAGCCTGGGCGCAAGACAACCCCAGTTCATCTCTCCTGGCTGCGACTCCGCCCATGGGCTGGAACAGTTGGGACGGCTACGGCACCACGGTCAAAGAGGCAGATGTCAAAGCCAACACTCAGTGGCTAGCCGAACACTTGAAGCCATTCGGATGGCAATACGTGGTCGTGGACATGGAATGGTTCGTCACCAACCCCACGCCGGAAGGGAATTCCAAAACGTCGCAGTATAGCCTCGACGACTCCGGGCGGTACACGCCCGCGATAAACCGGTTTCCATCAGCGGCCAATGATGCCGGATTTAAGCCTCTGGCTGATTATGTCCATTCGCTCGGCCTGAAGTTCGGTATCCATATTTTGAGGGGCATTCCCAAACGGGCGGTGGAGAAGAACCTGCCGATCGCCGGGTCGTCTTATCACGCCGCGGATGCCGCGGACACTTCCGACACCTGTCCCTGGAACTTCGATAACTATGGCCTCGATGCCTCAAAACCGGGAGCGCAAGCCTACTACGACTCGCTTGCGAAGCTTTATGCCAGTTGGGAAGTGGACCTGATCAAAGTGGACTGCATCAGCAGCCGTCCGTACAAAGGCGATGAGATCCGAATGTTGAGCACGGCGCTGGCCAAGACCGGCCGGCCGATTGTCCTGAGTCTTTCGCCTGGGCCCGCTCCGTTGGAGAAGGCCGAGGAGATGCGGAAGTATGCCCAGATGTGGCGAATTTCAAATGATATCTGGGACCTGTGGCACAGCAGGGTCGATTATCCCCAGGGCTTGGGAGACCAGTTCGCGAACGTGGCGAAATGGGCGGGCGAGGCGCAGCCGGGGCACTGGCCAGATGCCGACATGCTTCCGCTGGGATATCTGGGCCCGGCTCCGGGATGGGGTCAGCCGCGCTACACCCGGCTCACGCACGACGAGCAGAGAACGTTTCTTACCCTGTGGTGCATCTTTCCTTCGCCGCTGATGGTGGGCGGCGACCTGCCCAGGGCCGATGCCTGGACGACTGCGTTGCTTACCAATCCCGAAGTCATCGCGGTTGACCAGCACTCAACCGGGAACCATCCCGCAATCACGACGGACAAAACCGTGGTGTGGCTGGCGCAATCGGCAGCGGGCAGCAGCTATCTGGCAGTTTTTAACCTCACCGAGTCCAGCCAGAAAGTTCAATATGAATGGAAAGACCTGGGTATCACTGCAGCGAAATACAGACTGCGGGACTTGTGGGAGCGGAACGATCTGGGCCTGGCGGATTCTCTGATCGTGACCCTGCCGCCGCATGGGAGCGTGTTGTACGGAGCGTCCCTGGTGGAGAAGTTTGCGCAGTGAGTTGCCCTGGTCAGAGAGTGCTTGCCCATCAGGATGCAGGTTTCTCCACTGCGTGGGGCCCGCCGAAATTTGTGTTCCCGGTAAGCGTTGTGGTCAATATTGACCATTTTTGCTGGCGGGCGACGCGGCATTATGGAACCATGAAGGCCACGCAGAAGGAAGCGCTGGCAATTCGTTGTCCCACCTGTGGCGCCAAGCCCGGCGAAAAGTGTGAGCTTAGTACCGGCCAACCGCGCACCTACCCTCATCGGGATCGACGTATGCTGGCGTTGGACAAGAGAGTTCTCGACTAACCCGGTCCCCACGCATCTCCGCCCAACTCACACGCGCTGCAGAGTGCAGCGTTCGCTCGATATTGTGATCTGCGGTTCACCTTTCCAGTCACTCGCTTTCAAGCAGTCATCTTGCTGCTGCTGTTGGAGATAAGGCAGTTCCCACAGAGCGAATTGGCGGCTGTGCATTTTTGCTCAGACGTGAGGAACTCCTAATGAGATAGTTCTCAGGATTCCGAGGGTACACCATGTGGATTCTTTCAGGACAACAAACCAAGCAGATGCTCAGGCGATCCTGCTCTGAACTGGAATTACTGGTTGTGGAGCGTACAGCAGAACTACAGAACCTTTCCCAGCGGCTTCTCCGAGTGCAGGATGAGGAACGGCGGAGGGTGGCTCGTGATTTGCACGACAGCACCGGCCAAACGCTCACGGCATTGAAAATATGCGTTTCGCTGCTGCAGCGAAAGTTAGAGAAGGACGATGACAGAAAGACATACGACGAGGTTTCGGGAATAGCGCGTCTGGCTGATGAGGCGCTGCAGGAAATTCGTACAACTTCTTACCTGCTGCATCCGCCCATGCTGGACGAAAGTGGTTTCACCAGTGCGGCGCAGTGGTTTGTCGCGGGCTTCGCCCAACGCAGCGGGATGAAAGTGCGTATGAACTTTGCGCCGGAGCTTGAGCGCTTGCCCGCGGCGGTTGAGATCGCGCTGTTCCGCGTGCTGCAGGAAAGTCTTACCAACGTGCATCGCCACTCTGGAACGTGTGCGGTAGAGGTGCGCTTTCTCCGGGAGTCGCAAGCGGCGATCCTGGAAGTGAGAGATTATGGACGGGGTATGCCCAAAGAATGGTTGAGTCGCGTGGGCGCGCCGGTTAAAGATTCCGGCGTAGGCTTGGCCGGAATGCGCGAGCGCTTGAATGAGCTGAAAGGTGGACTGGAAATCGAGGCGGCGGATCCCGGGACGAGGTTGCGGGCTATTGTTCCTTTGCTTGCCGAACAGAATCGGCTCGCGCCTCTCATTCCTGCGGTTAGCCAATTTCCTTTCGCGGAGCCCCCCCGGTCGTCGCTGAGCCAGACCCTTTAAGTAGGAAACCGGCGACATGCTGCCCACACCAGCCGGGGCTTGCCCTGCTCAGATCAGCTTGGGTTGCTTGGTCGCTACCAGCACAGCCAATAGGGTGGCAGTGTTGCGCACGCTTCCCGCGATGGTGATGAGGGCTTCCGCGACCGGCGGATGCTGCTCTGCCAGTCCCTCGAGTCGCTCACTGACGCCGTGGAGTTCGTCAACTTCATTCAGGATCGCTTCCAGAGGCATGGGTACACCGCTCTTCCGGAGAAACCTAAGGTGAGGGAGGACTTCAGATGGACTGGCTTAGGTCAGAAGACCTGAAAGAGGAGAAGGTGTTAACCACCTCAAAGCACACCATAGCACGCCAGGAGCCGATTTGCTCGTTCCAAATTGACCTGGTAGGGGCTCAGTTTGAAGAAGTCCCCCGATGGAGTCATCCTGAGGACTACAGTGCCGAAGGATCTCGCGTGGCCCGCGCAATCGCTCGCCAGCCGCAGATGCACTTCCCGCCAGATGCTTCGCGGGCTCAGCATGACGCCTTGCCCCATGAGGGCGTAGCACTGTCGCTGTTGATGTTCCATCTTGGGGAACACCGCGCCAACTATTGACCCTGAAATTGACGATTTGTGCCTATCGACTGCCGATAGGGACTAAAATACGGTTGATGAGTTCAGTTGCAGGCGGTAAGAAGAACCGTGAGTTTGATCCAGTCACCTTCCTCGCCACCATTGGCGAGGGGCGGAAGAGTCTTACCGTTTCCAGAAAACAAGGAGTCTTCACCCAGGGCGACCCGGCGGACGCCGTCTTCTATATCCATAAGGGCAAAGTCAGGCTGACCGTCGTGTCCAAGATCGGCAAGGAAGCCACCATCGCCATATTGGCGGAGGGGA
>JAIQFF010000059.1 GCA_020073395.1 Terriglobia bacterium | reverse complement strand
GCGCAACCTGGTTCAGGGTCTTGACGATATCGCCGAACGTGTAAGTTTTCACCTGCGGAGGCCCGCTCGGAGGTCCGTGGAAAATCCGGCAAAAATCATCCAGGGATTTCTGGCCGTGAGTCTGCTGGCGAATGATGGTGTCCGCCCACAGCCAGTTCAGTTCATCTTCTTCATAGTAGTCGAGCGAGCGCCGCCATGACTTCCACTGCTGGGGCGCATCCTGCATGGACGGAACACCGTCGGCGGTGTCCTGCAGGTTGCGCCAGGCGCGTCCGGCAGTATGGTCCAGTTCGGCGGCGGTGTAGGCCAGAGCGTCGCGAAATTCCTCCGGCGTTCGTTCTCCCATGCGGCCGGTGAGGATCTCACCCAAATATTGGGTCAGCCCCTCGTACACCCAGAGCAAGTCAGTCTGCATGGGTCTTTCATAATCAGGGGTCGCGAGATCAGCGGGACGCCGGTATTTTCCGTTCCACGAGTGCACGAATTCGTGGGACAGCAATCCCGCGCCTAGAAGACGCTTGGTGGAATCGACCAGGGCCCGCTCACCCAGTCGGCTGTCGTTCGATTCATGATGCTCCAGGCCGAAGTGGGCCACGTGGTCGCTCAGGCTGTACAAAAAGTGATAGTCGCGATAGTGCTGCGCTCCAAACAATGCATCGGTTTGTTTGACCAGGTTCTTGTAGTGTTCCCAAACCTCGGCGGGAGCGTCGAGCGCGGCCGCGCTGTCGGCCGCGATGTCCATCTCCACTGGAGGCGTCTGTCCGGGGTTGAGCGGAACAACCTTCAGATATTGTCCGGTGATAACTGGGCCGTCAACCAGCATAGTGAGCGGAACCGGAGCGAACTTGATCTCTCCTCCCGACTGCGAGGTCACTGCCAGAGAGGTCCCGAATTTCCAATCGGCCGGCAGGCGAAGGCTGGCAGTGTAGGTCAGGTCATCCGAGGACCATCCTTCGGGATACAGGAGCACATCGTTCCAGTTGATGATTGCCAGCCGGTCCGTGGCCGTGGCACCGCCGGTGTAGATGCCCTCCGACCCGGCAGGCGAGATGAAATCCAGCGAGGCTTCGATACTGGACGCGCCGGCCGGCACTTCGACGTGAAACGTCCAACCATCCAGCAGATCGCGCCGCCAGGGCAGAGTCTTTCCGCCAGCTGTGAACTTCAGTCCCGCAAGGTCCTGAATCGGACCGGTGGGGCCGTGCTCGCCGGGAATCCACTTGGGATAATAAAGAGTGAGGCTACCCGGCTTGGCGGGAATGGTCATCCGAGCATGAAAGATTTTTCGCGGTGCGTCGGCGGCGTCCACAAGCAGGCTGACCTGCGGAGCAGATGTACCCGCAGCAAACATCGGCGAGACAAAGGCGATTAAGAGGAACACATGGCGAACAATTTTCCTCGGGAAGTCGATCATGAACACGCTCCTTAGGCCCTTACGAAATCGTTTTAGGACAGATGAATATAACAGCCGCTGGCTAATCTGGTCATTTTGAAGTTGCACCCATGGGGGACGGGCGTCCTCGCCCGCCGCGTTTGAATTTGATCTTGCCCTGGAATGATTCGGCTGCCACGTCGCTAGATTAGGATTCCAGATCCCGCACAGGATCAAAGTCAAAAGCGGCGGACAAGAGTGTCCGCCCCACATGGACTGGTCTCAGATCCAAATGCCAAGTGCCAAATGCCAAGTGCTGATTTATCATTTCCGCTGTGTCTTCGCAATCTCATCGCGGCCGCTTCATCACCTTCGAAGGACTCGACGGCTGCGGCAAAAGCACGCAACTGGAAAAGCTGGCAGGCGTATTAAAAGCGCAAGGCCTGTCGGTGGTGGTGACGCGTGAGCCAGGCGGAACCGCAACCGGAGAAAAAATACGGCGCCTGCTTCTCGATACTTCTACCCATGGGCTCTCGCCCATGGCGGAACTGGCTCTGATGTTCGCCTCTCGCGCTCAACACATCACGGAAGTGATCCAGCCCGCGCTGGCGGAAGGCCACATCGTGCTCTGCGACCGCTTCACCGATTCCACCGAAGCCTACCAGGGAGGTGGTCGCAAGCTGGGCAGCGAACCAGTGCTGGCGCTACATCGCATCTTGTGTCACGGCCTGCAGCCTGATCTCACCATACTGATGGATTCCGACGTGGCCGCCAGCGTAGAACGCGCCCGCCGCCGCAACAAAGCGGATGCCGCCAAGAATGGGCGCGCTCGGCACGACGAGAACCGCTTCGAACAGGAGAGCCGGGCCTTCTTCGGAAGGGTGCACAATGCATACCTGGCGATTGCCGCTCGCGAATCGCAGAGAGTTGTCCTGGTGGACGCGAGAAGAACAGCAGCGGAGACCCATGCGCGGATCGTTGAGATTGTCAGACGGAAGGTGAGGCTAGCGGCAAAGACGGCGTAAACGAGTTGTCAGCTATCAGCTTTCAGCTCTCAGTGAAAGTGCTTGACTACTGGCAATCATCTCGCTCTGATCTGTTAGACTCAAGAAAATCTTCCTGGCCAAATGCCAAATGCCAAGTGCTCAATGCTTGTTTGGCTGAGAGCTGACAGCTGATAGCTGTGTTCAACGACTTCCACGGCAACTCCGACGTCGTCCATCGCCTGCGCGAGATGCTGGCGCGCGACCGCTTTCCCCAAGCCGTAGTTCTGGCGGGTCCGGCAGGGTCCGGAAAATACACGCTGGCGCTGATGCTGGCCAAGGCCATTAATTGCCTTGCGCCGACCACCACCGACGGCTTGCCCGACTTCTGCGGCAAATGTTCCAACTGCATCCGCATTGCGCAATCCGAGGACCTCGATGCCCGCTTCGAGGAGGCAGTCGAGGCCCGGGAGAATTTGCGCGAGACGGATAAGAAAGAAACGCGCCTGTTTGTCCAGACCCATCCCGATGTGCTGGTAATCCCACCCGATCCACCGCAGATGATCATCAAGGTGGACCAGGTGCGGCGCGTGATCGAAACCATTTATTACCGGCCGGGCGAGGCCAGGGAGCGGGTTTACATCTTCACCGAATCCGCTTTTATGAAGGAGGCGGCGAATTCGCTGCTGAAGGTGCTGGAGGAGCCACCCGCCTTTGCAACCATCTTTCTGCTGACCGAAAATCCGGGAGAGCTGCTGCCTACCATCCGCTCACGATCCATGGTCATCACGCTGGCCGCCTTGCCGGCGGAGGAAATCGAGCGCGACCTGGCTAAACATCGTCCGGAGTGGACGCCCAAGCAGCGCGCGCTGGCCGCGCGTCTGGCCAACGGGGCGATTGGGGCCGCCCGCAGCTTTGATCTCACTGGATACACCGCCGCTCGCACTCAGGCCCTCACCATTCTGAATACGGCGCTACACAGCGCAGATCACACTGACCTGTTCAAGATGACTGAGACCTATCGGGCCGGTGCCGACGGCCGCGACAAGTTGGAAAGGCTGCTGCGCACCCTTTACAGCCTGCTGCAAGACCTGACCTTCCTGAGTTCGAGCACGCCGGAACTCGTCCACAATACCGATATTCAGGCTGAACTGAAGAAGCTATCGGAAGCCGTGGACTTCGGCTGGATCGCCTTCGCCGCCGATCGATTGAACGACGTAGAGCGGGGGATGCGGCGTAACCTGTTGCGCTCACTGTCGCTGGATGCGTTTGCGACCGCGCTGGAACGAAGGACTTAACTTTAATTATCCAATCGGGGTGTGGGGCGGGCGCTACCAAGCCGCTGATTGCTAAGTGCTTTCTCGCCCACCAGTTGGGCATTGTCATAGCCGAGGCTGCTGTGCTAGGTTATCAACAACTCACGCCTTCATCCCACAATCACGGCAGCGCGGGTTGTGGCCCGCAAAAAGCGTGTCTAACGGTGGCGCCATGAAAGATGCAGTCGATTCAATTCCAGCCGAGCGGTCTGTGGACGGCGAAGGTTTTGCCAATCGCAAACTGATTCGTCCTTCACTGAACCGAACTGACCACAACAATCATGCGCAGGCACCGATGAGCGATCACAGAGAGCGACCCGAACGCGGCGATCGAAACGACCGGGCCGGCGGTGGCAGGAAGCCCGCACCTCCGGAACAGACCAATGCCGAGAACTTTTACTACCAGAAGCAGATGCAGTCGAAAACCCCGATGGTAATCGTACTGCGCGATGGCGAGGAAATTCATGGCATGATCGAGTGGTACGACAAGAGCTGCCTGAAGATTACCCGCAACGGCCACTCCAACGTGCTGATCTACAAGCCCGCGATCAAGTACATGTTCAAAGAGGGTGAGAACAAGAAATAGGCGACGGACCTCGGCGTATCCCCCTGCTGCTTTCTTTCCCGCACTTTTCTCCGACGGCAGGATTGCAAACCAGACTTCCAAGAGTAGGGCCAAGGTCCGAGGTCAGAGCTTCGGCAGCACGATTCCCTTCTGCGACTGGTACTTGCCCTTGCGGTCCGCGTAGCTGACTTCGCAGACTTCATCGCCGGTGAAGAAAAGGATCTGGCACAGACCCTCATTGGCGTAGATTTTCGCGGGCAGTGGCGTGGTGTTCGAGATTTCGAGAGTGACGAAACCCTCCCACTCCGGTTCGAAGGGGGTAACGTTGACGATAATGCCGCAACGAGCGTATGTGGACTTGCCAACGCAGATGGTCAGGGTGTCGCGCGGAATCTTGAAGTACTCCACCGAGCGCGCCAGGGCGAAAGAGTTGGGTGGAATAATCGCGCATTCCGAACTGACGGTGACGAATGACCTTTCATCAAAATTCTTGGGATCCACCACGGTGCAGTTGACGTTGGTGAAAATCTTGAACTCGTCAGCCACGCGCAAGTCATAGCCATAAGAAGACAGACCGTAAGAGATCACTCCCTCCCGCACCTGCTTCTCGGAAAAGGGGTTAATCATGTCCTTCTCTATAGCCATCTTGCGGATCCAGCGGTCGCTCTTAAGCATGCAGCTCCTTAAATGCAGTCGTCAGTGGTCGGTCTTCAGTCGTCAGGAAAATCCCCGCTCGTTGCAGCAGGCATTTTTGTTTTTTGCTGAAGACTGACGACCGACGACTGAAGACTGGAGTACGACTGATCTTACGGGAGACACGCTGCCGTTGACAATCTCTCATATGTCCCTTAGCATCAATCACTTGGTAGGTTATTCTCAAGTCGACGGCGGGAGCCTCCAATGATCAAGCTCGACATTATCAACGAAGTGGTAAATAAGACGGGGATTACAAAGACCAAGGCCGAATTGGCCGTCGAAACCGTTTTCGAAAGCATGCGGCGCTCCCTCACCAAGGGCGAACGTATTGAATTGCGGGGATTTGGCGTGTTTAACGTGCGCCCGCGCAAGACTGGAATCGGGCGAAACCCGCGCACCGGGGCCGAAGTCTCGATTCCGCCTGGCAAGGCGGTGCGGTTCAAACCCGGCAAGGAGCTGCAGTCGATCGACTAGTTCCTTGACTGCTGTCCGTGCACAGCCCCGAGCCGTCGGTGTGAGCCGCACGGGCAACGCCCCCGTTTCCACGCAGCACGGCAGATAAAAGTTTTCATGTCCGACCTCAATCCCCCACTCCCCGCCCCAGCCACCGAGTATCTGCCCGCAGATGTGTATGTGATCCGGCCGCCCAACCCGAGATATTGGCTGCACATCCTGTTATTTGTCGCGACCATTTTCACCACGCTGGTGGTGGGCGCCAAAATGGAATTTGATTTCCTCAACAACGCGCCGCCGTTTGTTCATGGCGACGAGACCTTGCCGCTCTTTCCCGTAGGCTGGGCGCTTCACGAGCCGTCCCGCCTGCTGCTGGGAATTCCCTTCTCGGCCACGCTGCTGCTTATTCTTCTGGCGCACGAAATGGGACATTACCTTTACTGCCGCTACTATGGCGTGTACGCAACCCTTCCCTTCTTTATCCCAGCGCCTACTCTGATAGGAACCCTGGGTGCCGTGATTCGGATACGCTCTCCCATCCGCTCCCGCTGCGCATTATTCGATATCGGGATCGCGGGGCCGATCGCCGGATTTGTGGTCGCGCTGACCGTACTTGTGATCGCGATGCCTCATTCCCACCTGATGCCGGGCGTGATGACAAATTCGGATATTGAGATGGGATATCCGTTGATTTTCCGCATGGTCGCGGCCATGCTGCCGCGGGCGAACGGCCAGGGTGGAGCGTCGTCGCTGCAGGATATTTACTTTCACCCCACCGCGGTTGCGGCCTGGGTGGGCATGTTCGCCACTGCACTGAATCTCCTGCCGGGCGGACAACTGGATGGCGGCCATATTGTCTTCGCACTTAGTCCGCGAGCGCATCGCATCGTGTCCAGGCTGACCATATTGGCGCTGATTCCGATGGCATTTTATTTCTGGGCGGGCTGGCTGCTGTGGGCGATCTTATTGCGGATCAGCGGCATGCGACATCCCATGGTGGAGGAATGGCCCGGAGTGACGCCGGGACGGCGCTGGCTGGCAGGTCTTGCTCTAGTCATGATGGTGGTGACGCTGACGCCGGCGCCCTTCGCGCACAGTTCCCTGTTACAGGTGGTGCGTGCGCTACGCGGACAGTAACCCTTCAACCGTGGGGCTCAGGCGGCTGGCTGTCTACGAAAAATGCGATTAAGCCACTCAGTGCCCCAAACAACTTTGTTCGAAACCGGGACGTCTACGCTAGCGGCACGCTGCCCCTGATCGGATTCTCCTGCTGGCCTGGAATCCGGTCTCGAAACTGGCCTCGAAGTCGGTCTGAATTGCGCGCCCCGGACGGAGCCAAAAAGCTCTACATGGACGGGCTGATCCTGCACCAGTAAGCCGGCGCCGAATATGTCCTGGCCCTCGAGCCGTATATCCTGACCGATGCCCGGAGAGGGAAATACGGTTGGTGTAGCGCAGGCTCCGCGCCCGATCCAGCTCGCGATTTCCGGTGCTGTTGCAGACTTGTAGTTTTCTTTCGATGCTTCGAAGGAGTCGATGGCGCAGCTCCTGACCAGCTTGGGCCAGAGCTTGCGGAGCGTTTCCGGCTTGTCGAAAAGGTCGGCGCCTGAAATCCTTCCCGCGATGGTGAACACCGCGCCATGGAACCCTTCAGGGGCAGGAAGGTGCTCCATCGCCTCCGCCAGCTTGCGCTCGTAGTCGCGGTACACCGCCTGCAGTTCGCTCGAAGGTGAGCGGGAGCCCATCGCGTTCAGCTTTCGGGACACCTCGCCCCATACCGCCGCCTGGTCCGACCGCGGCGCTCCGACGAACTTGTAGCTTTGCGTAGCCTGCCGGTCCATCATCGCTCGCAGTTCATGGTGAGACGAGGTGTGCGGGCTCGAAAAGAAAGAACTCTGGTATCCCCAACGGCCACTCTCCACACAGGTCACGGGAAGTGGCATCTCGCTGCGAGCGGGAACCATTATGCTGGAATTCAACACACGATTTTGTTTGCAGCCAACCACTTGCTCCCCGGCCATCAGAAAGATCATCCGGTCGGAACGGTTGATGATCTTGATTTGGGGCACATGGCCGCTCTGCGGAGATTCGGCGACCTCGATGCACTTGGTCTCCAGGGCCTCGTCGAGGGTGAGATAGTCCAGCCGCTGGCCATCGACGGCCCAGCGCAGATGGAAGACTTCGAGCGCTTCGTATTGTTGATGACCGTCAACTTTGACGGACTTCAAGACGTCGAGCAGATCGACGGTAGCAGCCGGCATGGGACCTCCAGGGGACAGTTGTCGCGGATCGCAGACAAGAAGCCTAATCCTAGCCGGGCGGCAATCTCAAGCGAAGGCCGGGGCGGTAGTGCGTCAGTTTGGAATTCTGATCCTTACCGTGGGCGAGTTCTCCTGAGCGCAGGAACTGCTTCGCGGAAGCGAAGCAGCTACGAAGTCGAAGGACCCCTACCTCCCAAGATTACCTGGCGGCGCGCGCTCACAAACGTACACGCCATGGCCGGGCGGATGGGGCGCGGGCAGGGGTCCTTCGACTCCTCCGCCTCTTCTCCAGCGAAGAGACGGGATGACTCGCAGCTGAGAGGTAGAATTTCAAACTGCCCACTCCCCCGAGGCACAGAGTGGGACAACCACCCCTTGCTAGTCTTCCACCACTCGCGCCGTCATCTCCTCCGATGGCTCACCACCCGCGACTTCCTGGGCCACGATCAATTGCCGGGCTTTAACCCGTATCTTAGGCAGGTGGAAGAAGAATAGAACGGCGGCGCCAATGCAGGCCAAAGCACCGACGGCAACTGTAAACGTCGCCCCCAAATGTTCTGCCAGAGCCCCGGCGAACAGCGAGCCGAAAGGCGCCATCCCCATAAACATCATGGTGTACATCGCCATCACGCGGCCACGCAGATGGTCAGGAGTCATGGCCTGAATCAGGGTGTTCGACGACGCCATTCCCAGCATCATGCAAAATCCCACCGGAAGCAGAAGGGCGGCCGACAGCCAGAAATAACGCGACAAAGAAAACAGGACCAGGCTAAGCCCGAAGCCGCCGCAGGAAAATGCAACCCAGCGACCCAGTCCCAGAACCCCGGAGCGGGTGGCCAGTGTAAGCGCGCCCAAAAGCGCGCCCACACCCGTTGCTCCCATCAGAATTCCCAGGGCGCGGGCGCCGCCGTGCAGAATCTGGTCGGCAAAGACGGGCATGAGCACGGTGTAGGGCATGGCCACCACGCTCACCAGCCCCAGCAGAAGCAGCAAGGCGCGAATGGGTCCGGTGTGGTGGGCGAAGCGATAGCCTTCAATCAGGTGGGCCAGCACCGGCCCGCGCGGTGCGAGGCTCGCCGGACGGGCAACCTGCATCATCAACAGACCCGTGATGACTGCAATGTAGCTTAGAGAATTCGCCAGAAAGCACCAGCCTTCGCCGATCCTGGCAACCAGAATCCCGGCGATGGCAGGTCCGACAATTCGCGCCCCGTTGAACATGGAAGAGTTCAGCGCGATCGCGTTCATCAGGTCCTCTTTTCCCACCATGTCCACCAGGAAAGATTGCCGCGCTGGAATGTCGAAGGCATTCACCACTCCCAGCAGGGCCGCCAGCACGAAGATGTGCCGTACCCGTATGACGCCAGTAAGCGTAAGCGTGGCAAACACAAAGGCCAGAATCATGGACGCAATCTGGGTCCCGATGACGACCCGCTGGCGATTGAAGCGGTCGGCCACGATGCCGCCCACAGGGGCCACCAGAAATACCGGGATCTGGCTCGCGAATCCCGCCGCCCCCAGCAACAGAGCAGAGCCGGTCAGGCGATACACCAGCCATGACTCTGCAATACTTTGCATCCACGTACCGATCAGGGAGACGAGTTGCCCGCTGAAGAAGAGCTGGAAGTTACGGTGGCGTAAGGCACGCAGGGTTGCAGGTAGCCAGGCCGTCTTCTGCGCTGCTTGTCCTGAGTTCACCGACAATTACCCGCTGGATCCGTTGGGAGTACCCGCATCGATCGCTTTCAGTCTCGCTGTTTTGGATGCTGTCGGCAACTTCCGGAAATGCCGTCTGCCTCGCTGCCCAAAACTGGGAATTTGACTGCCGACAGCAACTTCTGGCTTCCGCCCTGCCTCGGCGTGGAGTAGAGTATTCGATGTTCGACGTCGGGTTGTCCGGGAGTTTCCGACATTGTTTGGCTAGTATAGAGGCTGGGCACTCGTTGACTCTGGAATTTCCCGCGTCCGCGGAGAGAATTCCCGTCGATGTCGCCTCCTGCAAAACCATTCTGATGTTGGGATGCCGGCTATCGGAGAAACCATGAGCACGGTTCAGGTTCATTTTGAGCGCCGCGCTTCACAGCGCTTCGACTTTCAGCTTCCGGTTGCCCTGCGCTTGTCCGGTACCGACCGCGAGGGCTGCGGTTTTACCCAGGACTTGAGCGGACGGGGAGCATTCTTCTACACCGATTTTCAAGTCGCCGAAGGGGACGCGGTTGAACTCACTTTCGTGATGCCCGCCGAAATCACGCTGACTGAGAATATGCGAGTCCGCTGTCGCGGACGCGTCACTCGTGTTCTGCCTGTAGAACGCAAGTTTGGAGTGGCGGTGCATCTGGAGGGATACGAGTATCTCTCCGCGCCCGAGAACGCAGCTCAAGCTTCGGCCAGCTTCCCCCGAGTTTCCGGCGGACACAACGCCAATCAAACCCGGAAGGACCCTCCGGTTCCAGGTTCACCCGCCATCGCAGTGGAAGGCTGAGGAAGCGGAGCCCGAGGACGGCCTTCCAGCGCGAACCCCGGCCTTTTGTCGCGTGTGCCCGGCTTTGCAAGGGCTGCAGGGTGCGGTTTTTCCACGGTTTTACTCCTTCCCAATCCCACTCTTTTTGCATAGAATGATAAGTACAGATGGAAGAGCGGCCTCCGATTCCTCCTGATGTAGTGTCCCCCAGCAGTGACTGAAGATTCGCCACCAGTGTGCGATTTCGCGTGGTGGATTCGAATTCCCCGGGGAAGTTCAGTGAGTTACGGAAGTCACTTGGCGCAGCCCTTATATCTCAATAACATACTGAATCAAGAAACAGAGTGATGCCAATGCAGGGTGTAGCGGTAACTCTTCTGACCGAAGACCGGGAACGGCTGTCGGTGCTCCAGCATCGTCTGGAAGGAACCGGAATGGGCCGCAACGTTTTCAGTCACGTGGGCTTTCCGACCAGCCCCACGGACCCGGTACTGCGCCAGGTCCAGGACGTCCGGGCGGAAGTAGTCGTGGTGGACATTGACGCGCACAATCCGGCGCGAGCCATCAGCGCGATCGAACTGATTCAGGCGAACACCGGCGAAATTGCGATTTTTGCCGTCGGCGAACTGAACCATCCGCCCACCATCGTGGCTGCGATGCGCGCCGGCGCCAGCGAGTTTCTGGAACGCGAGGCGACCTCCGAGGCCCTGATCGAGGCGTTTACACGCTTTGCCGCCTCCCGCGGCAAGGGCCGCACTTCGTCGGGCCGGGCGCGCATCTTCACCGTGATGAATTCCAAAGGAGGCGCGGGCGGCACCACCGTTGCCGTCAACTCCGCCATCGCGCTGCAGGAAACCGTGGGTGGAGTTTTGCTGGTGGATTTTGCTCCGCTGGGGCATTGCGCCCTTCATCTCAATGTACGGCCCACGTTCGGAGTGGTTGATGCGCTGCAGAATCTGCACCGCCTGGATGCCTCCCTGCTCGAAGGTTTGATGACCCAGTGCAAAGGCGGACTGCAATTGCTGGCCGGTCCACAACAGCCCCAGGGACTGACGCCGACCGCGGCAGAACTGGCGCGCCTGTTCGATCTGCTGGTGGCCCATTTTCGTTATGTCGTCGTGGACTGCTCCGGCCGCGTGGATCAGACGGCGCGCTTGCTGTGCGATCAGTCAAATGCGGTCCTGTTGGTGGCCCAGGCGGATGTAGTTTCGCTGTGGAGCGCCAGCCGCATACGCGCGTTTCTGGAAGAGGGCGCCAGCCGCGACCGGGTCCGAGTGATTCTCAATCGCTACAAGAAGATTCCCGGTTTCACCGACGAGGATGTAGAAAAAGCCACCAGCTGCAAGCTGCTCTGGAAAATTCCCAATAATTATCAATCGATTGCTCCCGCCATCGACAAGGGAGTTCCCGTGGCCATGCAGGAAAACACCGACATTGGCCGTTCCTTCCGGTCTCTGGCGTCAGCACTGGCCCAGGCCTCTCCGACCGCCGAGGGCTCTCTGGACTTGTCTTACCGGGACGAGAAAGCTGATCCCACGAAAAAGCCCGCCGGACGGCTTTTGATCTCACCCTTACGGGCGGGACAGTAGCTCGTTTGCGATAGGTTCGTTCCGTGACCAGATTGTCTAAACACCGTGTACTCATTTCCGGTATTCTCTCGCCCCTGGCTTGCCTCGTCTTGTATGTGCTCGTCTATGGAATCCTGACCCGTTACAGCACGGATCTTGAAAAAGATTGGCTCTTTCGTCTGTCCCTGTCCACGCTCGCGATGACGGTGCCGTTTCTCATCACTCTAGCGTTAGCCATCAAGGACCGCCGCCGGCAAGCGCTTTCACTGGCTGGAAAAATAGGGCTGACGATCGCAGTCCTCTCGCTGGGACTGACCTGGAAACCGGTGAGCGACGGCATCCTCCGCTCGAGGCAATCCAGAAACATGGCCCTTCGCGACGTGGCCGCGCCGCCCTTCGACACCCCGGATCTTCTCGGAAAAACTCAGCGCCTAGCCGATCAGAAAGGCAAAGTCGTGCTGGTCAACATCTGGGCAACCTGGTGCGGACCCTGCCGCCTGGAGATGCCGAATCTCGACCGGTTGTACCGAGAGCGGCAGAGTCAAGGCTTCATCGTGTTTGGACTGTCTGACGAGAGCAGCGATCTGCAACGGAAATTTGTGGAGCAGGTGCCGGTGAGTTACCCGCTTCTTACGATCAGCGGGAAAGTTCCCAACCTGTATCGCGACATCGCGCGTTATCCGGCGATTTTTCTGATCGATCGCCAGGGACGCCTGCAGCCTGCGCCGGGCCCGGACCAGCCCTTCGCGAAGGTCGAGGCAGCCGTCGATGCTCTGCTCGCCAAGGGTCCCTAATTTTAGCCCTCCACGCTCATTGAATCTCATCCCACCCTATTTGGACGGCGTCCACCCATACTCATCATGGTTGTGAGCTGGATTCGCTCACCCGAAAGACATAAAGCGAGTGATCGAGAATTGTCACCGGCTTCTGCTCCAGCAGCCAGCGATACCTTTCCGGTTCAGCCAGGTACTGTCCGGAAAGATTGGTTGCGCTCACGATCACCGTGCCGGAGACGTGCTTGTGCCCCCCGAAGAAATCAGACTGGATTCCGTACGCTTGTGGATCGACACTGCCAAAGTACGATAGCGAGATCCGCTCGCCGGGATGCTTGAGTTGGTAGTCTCTGAGAGCCAGCAATCCCTGCCCCCAATCTAGATTGCTGTCGGTCAGCAAGCGATAGCTCTCCGCCGGCCTCACGAATGGCGTGAAATACGAGAGATAACCCGGTGCGTAGCGCAGCGCATCAGCCGCGTTCAGAACGGCCAGCAGTATCAGGAGTGCGACGCCGGCGCGCTTGTGCCGGGCCCATTCCCACACCGCTGCCGCAAATAAGATCGCAAAGGGATACATGGGCAGCACGTGCCGCTCTCCCAGGTTGAAGCGGGCAAAAATTGCCATCGCCAGATAGAGCGCGGGAAATGATGCCATGATCCACAGATCTGTCGGGATCCCCAGCTTGCGTCTTAACGCCAGAGCCAGGCCGGTCAGGGCCAGACCCAACACGATCGTCGGCCATTTCAACAGGATCACGACTGGGTAGTACAGCTTCCATCCGCCATGACTCGAAACCTCTCCCAGAAAGAATGCAGGCTGACCCTGCCGATTGTGCCGAACCAGTTCACGGAAACCTTCTACATATTCTCCTGCTGGAACCAGCACGCTGTAGTTGCTCCCGCGCACGGGCTTAACGATCGACTGGTTCCAGTTGGGAAAAGTGGCGGTCAAGGTGCCGTCACGGACGGTGAGATGCGCCACATGAAAGAAGTATCCCGCCCAGACCATCACGAATGCGAGCAGCATGGCCGCTGCGGTCTTGCCCCAGTTCCACCTCGTGGGCGACAGAATGACTTTGTCTGGGGCAAGGGGGAGCATCCATAGCACAGCGAGCACGAACATGGGTGCCGTAGAAAACTTTGCCAGGAGCATGAGGCCCAACAGCAATCCGAGCCCGAGTGTCTTTTGCCAGGTCGGCTCCCGTCGCCAGCGCACCAAGGCCCACGTCGTGGAAAAAACAAAGAGCGTGGCAGCACCGTCGGTTGTCGCGATCGGAAAATGCGCAATCAGTGCAGGCGAGAATGCAAACAACGCCAGCGCAAAATTTGCGGCTGTCCGCGAGAACAACCGATCTGCGGCCCGCCACACCAGCCATGCCAGCGCCAGGCCCAGCAAGACATTCATGGCGCGGGCCCGCCATGCCAGCGATACCGGATCAGGCGCAACGCGATTGACGCGAAATGAATCCGGCAACTGCTGTATTTCCACCTGCCATTTCTGATCGATGAGGGGAAGCGTGCACCACAAGCGGGCCAGCGGAGGATGGTCGTTGTACTGTTCGAACCGTCCGTAACGCCAGGCGTTCAGTCCTTCCGCGATGTGTACGGGCTCATCGTAGGTCAGCGATTGAGTGCGGATGAACCAGGTGCATTGCGCCAGGTAGAGGACTGCCAGCAGCGCCGGAACAAGCCACCGCACGCTCTCGGCCGAAAGGGCCTTCGGCGCGGACGTAAGGGACATTGGTTGAACAAGCTCCGGCCGAGTCATTCCAGCCCGCCGTGGCCGCGGGAGTTCACTTTACTTCAGCATGGAGGAAAGTTCCACCCACGACCAGTGAAATAACCTTATCTCTGAGCGCGGACTTGTTCATTGAATTGGAAATCTTGAAATTGAACAAGAGGTAGGTAGCCGTACCTACCTCTTTCGTGGGGTGAACTCCTCAAAACTGCGACCGGGGTAGGTCGCACATGAGGTCACAGGAGTTGCCTATAACGTAGTCCCTGTGGTGACCGGGCGCAATACTGAGAAAATACTACTGCCACCTATTTAAGGCTAAACGCGCAAACCGACCGCAAGCTCATTTCTCACCAATGCCTGCGCCCTAAATCGAGCGCAGAGCTGCAATTGGGTCGGCGGAAGCGGCACGCGTCGCCGGGAGGGCGGACGCGAGAAGCGCCATCAGCATCATGATCACCACAGCCGCCATGTAGATGACTGGGTCGGTTGCGCTGACCCCGAAGAGGAAGGAACTGACCAGGCGTGACGCGGCCAGCGAACCAAGCACGCCGAGGAAGCATCCGAGGAGCGCCATTCTCGCGCCCGAAATGAGGACAAGTCGCGCGATGCCGGTGCGCTGCGCGCCCAGTGCCATGCGGATGGCAATCTCCTGGGTGCGCAGCGAAACTGAGAAGGCAACCACGGCATAGATCCCAGTGATGGCGAGCAGCAGTGCGCTCAAGGCGAATGCGGCAATGAGGTCGGTGTTGAAACGGCGCGGCGCTTCCGCGCTCGAGATTACGTCATTCATGGGCTGCACTTGCTGCAGAGCCAGCAGCGGATCAATTTCCGCGATGGCCGAGCGTAGGGTTTGAGTCATCTGCTTGGGCAGAAGGGCCGAACGGAGGGTAATGCACCCACCAGCCGCGTCGATGAGCGTCCCTGAGGGCTGCGAACCGAAAAGAATAGCAGGCTGCTGCGCGGGGACATACCACTGAGCGATCCCAGGCTCATCGCGAGCACCGAACTTCGCATCGGCAACGACGCCAACCACAGTGGCCCACGGCAGTCCCTTTTTCGGGTTGCCGACATGCATGCGCTTCCCTATGGCCCGCTGACCCGGCCAGGACTGCCTGACCATGGACTGGCTCACAATCGCTACCAGTGGAGCGTTGGAGCGGTCGGCCATGGTGAAATACCGGCCCTCGAGCAGCGGGATACCCATGGCCTGGAAGTAATCGCCATAGGTGGACGAGAGCATGGAAAATTGGAGCTTCCAGGTGTCTGTGGGCATGCCTTCGATGGTATAGGCGGCCTCTCGCACCGTGCCGGATGCAGGCCGTTGGTCGGTCATACCAACCGCGATCATTCCAGGCTTGCTGGCCAGCCGGTCGATGACGGCTCGGTTGAAGAGATCGACAGAAGCATCCGTCGCGTATTGGTTCAGGGGCAAACGATATTCTGCAATGAGGACGTGGTCGGGACGGAAACCGGGATCCACGGCGCGCATTTTCTGGAAGCTGCGCAGAAAGGCGCCCGAGATGGTGAGCAATACCAGGGCGATTGCGATCTCTGAGACCACCAGGGCGGAGCGCAACCAGGAGTGACTCGTAGCACCCGTGCCGGTTGCGGCGCCCTCTTTCAGGCCCTCGATGAGGTTGGCCCGCAAGGCCGCGAAGGCAGGCGCAAGGCTGCAGAGAATGCCGGTTGCCAGGGCGAGTAGGAGGGCAAAGGCGATCACGCGCCCGTCCATCGCAATGGAGTTGACGCGTGGCATCGAGTCCGGCAGAAGATGCAATGCCGTGCGAATGAGAATGGCGGCAAGTGCGAGCCCGAGCAGGCCTCCGGGAAGGCTGAGCAGCAGACCTTCAAAGACAGATTCACGAATGATCACAGCAGAACGAGCACCGAGGGCAAGGCGGAGCGCGTATTCGCGGCGACGGCGAATGGCCCTGACAAGAAGCAACCCGGCGACATTGACGCAGGCAATCAGCAGGACGACGGAGACAGTCAGGAACAGAGTGCGGAGCAACGGCCGGACATCCGCGACGGCGTACTCACGCAGGGGTATGACGTCACCGCGGATGTGGATTGCAGACATACCGGCGGGAACATTGGTCATGATCTGTTTGGCCACACGGTCAGTGTCCTGGGCAGCCTGCGACACGGTGATGCCATCCTTGAGGCGGGCAACCATCTGGTATCCCCAATAGCCGGCGTGCTGCTCAGAGAGCTCTTCGGGGGTAAGACTCATCGGCACCCAAAACTGCGCCTGGTCGAGAGTTCCGTCTTCTATCGGAAATTCAAAACTGCGCGGCATCACACCGATAATCGAGTAAGGCCTGCGGTCGAGAACGATGGAGCGGTCGAGGATCCGCGGATCGCGGTTGTAGCGGTTCAGCCACAGAGCATAACTGATGACAGCGAGTGGCTGATGGGCGTCCTCTTCCTGTTGCGTAAAGATGCGACCGAGGACGGGACGAACATCGAGGGTCGGGAAGACGCCTGCAGTGAACCGGGCGCCGTTGATTTCTTCCGGAGTTCCGCCGCCGGAAAGCTCATAGTTGGCGGTGGTATAGCCGCCAAGAGAGAAAAAGGCGCTGGTTGCGTTCGAGTATGTGCCGATCTCGCGGGCAGTGACGGGGGTGCTCGCGCCGTCCCCCAGATGATCCCCCAAAAGAACCAGGTGGTCGGGATCGCTGAACGGGAGCGGGCGCAGGAGGATACCTTCAACAAGCGAGAAAATAGCGGTGGTGGCGCCGATGCCCAAAGCCAGGGTGAGCACTACCGTCAGGCTGAAGCCGGGTGCTTTCCGCAGTTGGCGAAATGCTAAACGGAGATCCTGTGCCGGTGCGTCCATGCATCCTCCCCCTGCTCCTCAGTCTTTGTGAGTACCTGCCTGGCAATTGAACCCACCCGCTACAAGGAAAACGCTTTCACAGCCTTGAGGCCTGGACGCCAAATCTTCGATGGTGTGGGAACAATAATACCGGTGAAGAGCCTGTTGCCGACATCGGAAGGCCCTCAGGTATTAGGTTCAGTGCCCCAAATCTTCTGCAATTTACAGCGCGTTCGTGAGACAATCTTGCCAGGAGGCTCCCCCATGTATTTGCGTTTGGCCTTCTGGACTTTGTCCTTGGCATACACCTCCGTCCTTTTTTCCCGCGGGACCAGCGGTTCCTCGCCTGGCATCATGCTTAGCGCGGCTGTGCTCGGAGCGATACTCGGTTTCAGCCTCGGTGGCATGTTCGTCAGTCGCCGTACGCGCAAGCGAAGTTGAGCGCATTCCCCAATACAGAAATAAGCGCAGGAATGAATTCAGTAGCTCCCCAGTGGTTTGATCCCCTTTGACTCCACGCACTCGTAAGCGCGGCCTGCGGCAAGGTTCTTGTACTCCTCTGTCGCGCCGTTAGGCCAGTCGATCACCAGGCGGTCGATCTTGTCGCGCTTTCCCAGGCCGAAAGTGACGGGAAGTTCCGACTGTGACAGATAGCTTGATCCACCTTTGACCAGACGTGACTGGCTAGTCTCTCCGTGAAAAATACGGACCCGGCTCCCAATGGCGTCGCGGTTCGATTTTGTGCCGACCAGTCGAATGCGAATGCTCTGGTTGCCGGCGAGTTGGTCGTTGCGAAAGAGATAGGCAGGGCCGTTGTTGGTAGTCATCAGCAGATCGAGATCGCCGTCGCGATCGAAATCCCCGTAAGCCAGCCCGCGTCCTACCTTGGGCTGACTGAAACCGCCGCCAATTCCGCCGGCCACGTCGCGGAACCTCCCCTGCTCATCGTTAAGAAACAACTGTGGCGCCTGGGCGTAGCCGACTCCGCGCACGTTCCGCACCGTATCGTCGATGTGCCCGTTAACCACTGCCAGGTCGAGCCAGCCATCGAGATCGGCATCCACAAACACGCAACCGAATCCCAACCTGTCTTTCGAGGCCAGTCCTACTCCGCTCTGGGTGGCTACGTCCACGTAACTTCCATCACCGGAGGCCCGATAGAGGCCGATCATCTCGTTATCGAAGTTGGTGATGGCCATGCCGGAAGTTCCCGAGTTATTGAAGTCGGCCACGTCCACACCCATTCCAGCGCGGGCCTTGCCCTCCGCGCTGAAAGCGATTCCAGCCTCCACGCCAATATCCTTGAATGTGCCGTTGCGCTGGTTGCGGTAGAGTTTGTTGGGCTGCGTGTCGTTGGCCACCAGCAGATCCGGCCAGCTGTCCTGATCGTAATCAAGCAAGGCCACGCCCAGCGACTTCGAACTGCTGTCAAAAATACCGCTGGTCGGCGTGACGTCTTCAAATTTCCCGCTCCCCAGGTTGTGAAACAACCAGCAGGTTTCACCGCGGTAAGCTTCGGGAGTGCAATAGGACTTATTTTTCCCGTCGAGGCTGCAGAACACATCGTGCTCGGGAGACCACTTCACATAGTTGCAGACAAACAAGTCCAGCAACCCATCGCGATCGAAATCAAACCAGAGCGCGGACGTGCTGAACGCCTGCCGGCCGCCCAGCCCGCTGGCTTTGGTTACGTCGCGGAAGGTACCCTTTCCGGTGTTCTTGAACAGGACATTCTGTCCGACGCAGGTCACGAGGATGTCGGGATAGCCGTCGTTGTCGTAATCTCCGACCGCCACACCCATGCCGTACATCTCGACGTCGAGCCCGGCGTTGCGGGTGACATCGGAAAAAGTACCGTTACGATTGTTGCGATAAAGCTTCAGCGTGCTGAGTTGGCGTTTGTGGCCGGGCCAGTCCATGCCGTTAATCAGGAGAATGTCCTGCCAGCCGTCGCCGTCGTAATCCAGAAAAGCGCATCCCGCGCCCAACGTCTCGGGAAGCAGCTTGCCGCCGTAGGCGCCGCTGTTGTGGCGGAACTGCACGCCGGCACCAGCGGTCACATCGACCAGGCGAAAGCCGGGAGCGGATAGCGGCGCAGGCGTGGCCAGCCCGTCCAGCACGAAACCGGAAGCAGATGCCAGGCCCGCCATGCCCCACAGAAAGTCACGCCGGTTCACGGAAGATTTACCAGGCCGTTGCGAATCGCGTAAACCACCAGTTCCGCCGTCTTATGGATTCCCAGCGCGTCCATGATATTGGCGCGATGTACCGCCACCGTGTTGGCGCTGAGATCGAGCACCGTGGCAATCTCTTTATTGGATTTGCCTTCGACGATCATTTGCAAAATTTCGAGCTCACGCGGTGTGAGATGCTCGTCGCGGTCACCTTTGAGCGTCGCCGGACGACTAAGCTGCGAATCCAGCACGGTTTCTCCCGCCACCACTCTCCGGATCGCCGCCCCCAATTCCAGGTCCACGGCATTTTTCAAAACGTATCCCCGAGCTCCCGCATCCAGGGCCTGGCGCACCAGGGTTTCCTCGGGGTGCATGCTGAGCATGAGCACCAGGGTTTTCGGCTGCTGCTCGAGAATCTTCCTGGTGGCCAGCAAACCGTTCATGTTCGGCATGGCGCAATCCATCACCACCACGTCCGGCTTGAGCTCCTGCGCGAGGCGGATGGCTTCCGCGCCATCGCCGGCTTCGCCCGTCACCTCGATGTCGGGCTCGTCTTCCAGAATGCGCCGGAATCCGCGCCGCACCAGGCTATGATCGTCCACCAGCAATACAGAAATTTTATCCGGCATGCGACTCCAGCTTCTCTCCCGATTTTTCTCCCATTTTCTCTCGCGGAACCGTCAATCGAACCAGAGTGCCGCTGGGCACCGGCCGAGTAAACTCGATCGCGCCGCCTAACAGTTGCGCACGCTCCCGCATCGCCACCAGCCCAATTCCCTGCTTCACGGACTGCGCCACGAATCCGCTGCCACGATCTTCCACTTCCAGTTCCAGGGTCTTGGGCAAATAACGCAAACGCACCCAGGCTTCCCCAGCCCCGGAATGCCGCGTCACATTGTTCAGAGCTTCCTGCACTATGCGATATACATGAATAGCAGCATTTCCATCCACAGGATAGGCCGTACCCGATTTCTCATAGGATATGTGAATGCCCGCCTGTCGTTCCACCACCGGCAAATACCAGTCAAGGGTGCTCTCCAGACCGGTCTCATCGAGCATGACGGGATGCAGCGCCTGGGAAAGACTGCGAACCTTGTCCAGGGCGCTTTGTGCGATCTCGGCCACCTCGCGCAGCTCGACCCGCAGCGGCGAACCCTCCGGCGCCTGGTTCCCCGCACGAGACAGCATGGCGCCCACCGCGGTCAGAATCTGCCCGAACTCGTCGTGCAGCTCGCGGGAAATGTGGCGCAAGGTGGACTCCTGCGTCGAAATCAGTTTCTGCGCCAGCTCGCTGCGCTGGGCGGAGAGCGCAGCCAGTTGTGCAAACAATTGCCGGTTGGAACGGATCGAATATAGTCCGGTGAGCAGGATCGCCACCAGCGTGAGGGTGAGGAACAGATAGACCTGGCGCTGCACCCGGTTGTAAATCTCGGCGATGCGTACGGCCGCCTGCTCTTCGCTTTCGTTGTTCTGCACCAGCAGCCGCGCCACGGCCGTGCTCAGCGCCGCCTGTCGCGATTGCAAAGAAAGCTGGATCTGGGTCCGCGCTTCGCCGGGCTTGCCATTCGCGGCCAGCGCGAAGGTGCGATCGACCGCATCCCAGAACTGGGCCATGGAATTTTTCAGGTACTGACGCTGTTCCGGAGTGCGGTCGGCAACCGCAACCTGCTCCTCCTTAGCCAGTGCGTCGTTCAAGTCCGACCGGACTCGCTGGAATTGTGCCGTCCACGCGGTCAGGGGGTAGGGCTCATTGTTGTCCAGCATGTCGCGCATGGCCAGCGCCAGGGTGTTGAGATCGTTTTGAATGCGCAGCAACTGCAGGGAGTCTTTGCGGTTGCGGTCCACCAGGTTGTTCTGCAATTCCCGCAGACCGGAGATCTGCCGGGTGATGTATCCGGAGTAGACCACCACGGCGGCCAGGGTAATGATCAGCCCCAAGACGAGTCCCGGAGTAGGAGACCGATGGGGCGCATGTGGGCGCGGCACGAACCGAGGATACAACGCGCTGGCGTGAAGTGCCACTGCGGGGAGCAATTGGCCGCGCCCTGTCATCCTGAGCGCAGAAACAGCTTCGCTTCGCAAAGGTGTTTTGGAGTCGAAGGACCCCTGCCAGCTTTGCGAATTGGGGTCCACGCCGCGCACGCCGAAGAGATCGAAGTATGCCCCCACGACTCCATTCATGGAAGCTGCCCATAGGGGTCCTTTCGACTCAGGATGACATCTCAATCTCACTTTTGAGCGGGAGCGTCCAAATCCTGTGGAAAGGACTTGAGAGCGACATCGCGCGACTTTGCTGCGGTCTTCTTGTCTGCGTCCGTCGTGTTTTGGATCAGCGTGCCCTTAAGCAGGTAGTAGGCTTCGTCTCCGGGATTCTTTCCCGGGCCACGTTCAACTGTGCCCTTGAAGTCGTACCACACACCGTGCACGGTCTGCGTGGTGAAGCTCAAGTCCTTGCCCTCGAGTTTGCCCGACTTGAAGAACAAATCGAGAAACTCGCCGCGATCGCTTTCCAGGTCCCCATAGCGTGAAATGAAGCCGGTCACGCGGCCTTTGTCCTCGACTGTGAGTTGCACAAACTCTCCGTCCTGCAAAAAGGAATACATGCCGGAATAGTCGTCGGCGGGTTTTTGGGCGGGCGGATTGGGCGCGGCATTCTGCCCACTAGAAAGCAGGCAGGTCAGCAGCAACATGGCAGGAAGGAGCCGGAAAAGTCTGACCATGTGCGTATTAAAGCATGGAACACAAGAGAGTAGTGGAGATAACCCGTGCTCAGTGTGGCGCGGGCGCCCCCGCCCGCGTTGTCCAGGGACGGGCGGGACGCCCGCCCTCCATCAACCATGAACTGATCAGTATCTACTGACCTAAACGCACGCTATAATTAGCGTTTCGCCTCATGCGGTTTACTCGATGAAGCCAGCCTCGGTGCTCCTGGAACCCTTGTCGGAATCAGAATCCGCAGCTACGCCCGCACCCGCGTTCCTGGTGAATCTGCCGCCCTGGCATACCGTCTTTTTGCACAACCTGTCGGACTTGTTTCATTCCCCTAAAGATTCGTCGCTGCATTTCTATTCTCGGCCGGGCTCATTCTGGCCGGATGTTTTCGTCGCCTCTCATCTTCCCTGGAGCCGGTTTGCGCAATCGCTCATTTGTCATGTCGCAGTCATCGTGGCGCTCTGGGGATCGGTGCAGCTTTGGCCGCAAAAACCCCAGGTGCTGGATCCCCCGGCTTTCACTCGCGCCGACGTGATTTACTACGCTCCTGCCGAATATCTTCCGCCGCTCGACACCGGAGGAACGCGGAGACCGCTTGCGCAAAAGGGTGAACCGGAGCATGCGCCGCAACCCATCATTTCAGTGCCGGCAGAGGCGGACAACCGCACCCAGACGATCGTTACTCCTTCCGACATCAAGCTGAATCATGACCTGCCGCTGCCCAACATCGTGGCCTGGTCGCAGACGTCAGCGCAGCCTGCCGTGCCGCTCGCGTCAACGACGGCGGCAGCCAACCTGAGAGTGCCGGAGATGCCTGTAACCGCAGTCGCGCCAGCCGCGGAAACCATGCCGGCCAACCGCCAGCGGGCCCCTATGTTTACGCAGACCGTGGTCGCACCGGCTCCTGAAGTAGACGCGGAATCTGCGCGCACTGTGCGAGCCCCGCAGACGGCGGTGGTCCAGCCTCCACCCCAAGTGGACACCGCGTCGGCACACCGATTGGGAGAAATCACCATCGGGCGCGCGCAGGTGGTTGCGCCCGCGCCGGAATTGCCTATGGCTGAACAGTATGCGGTCGCCGGAAGGACGCAAGCAGCGCTCGACGGCAGCAGCAACACTGGCGCTGCTGTTGTCCCGCCGCCCCCTTCGATCCCGGGCAATGCAGGCTCGAGTCCCAATGGGCGGATCATCTCGCTCGGAATTCACCCCACAGCAATGAGCGACGGAATTGCAATGCCTGCCGGAAATCGGCGTGGGACCTTTGCCGCGACTCCTGCGGGCAAACCCGGCGCGCCCGGCACTCCTGATATTTCCGCCAGCACGGACCCTGGCAGCGGCAGTGGAAGCGGCAAGAGCCGTGATGGGATCCCTTCCGGCCTGATCGTCGGCGCAGGTCCCGACAACCAGAACCACTCGGCGGTGGCGGGTCAGGGACCAGGAAATGGAACCGGTGGCGGCACAGCGGCAGCCCAGGGCCCTGACAACACCCCCCTGATGGCCGATGCCACGCCGCCGCGGGTCTCGTCAACTCCTCCTCGTTCGCTTTCAGAGGTCTCCAGAGATAAGGCCACCGATGTCGATCGATGGATTTTTGGCGACAAAAAGTTTTATGCCATGACCCTGAACATGCCCAACCTGAATTCCGCAGGTGGAAGCTGGGTCATTCGCTTCGCCGAGCTCAACCCGAATGAAGCCAAGGGCGACTTGACCGCTCCCGAAGCGACCCGGAAAGTGGACCCGGCTTATCCCCTGGAATTGATGCGCCGCAACGTGCAGGGCACAGTCACGCTTTACGCCGTCATCCGTAACGACGGTTCGGTAAGCGATGTGCGGGTCCTGCGCGGCGTGGACGATCAACTCGACCAGTACGCCCGCACGGCCCTCTCCCACTGGCGCTTTCGGCCCGCCACCAAGAACGGCGCCGCAGTGGATCTCGAAGCCGTGGTGGTTATTCCCTTCAAGCCAGCGCGGCTCAAGACTGGCTTCTAGAACTTCCCTGAAGGTGGGCCAAACAGAAGCTATCCCGCGCGCGAGACTTCCTAATCGATACCGTGGATGCGCATATTGACCAGTTGATCGATGGTCAGGCCTTGCATGCCGCGGGTGCGCAGGTTGCTGATGTACTCGGGAGTGACGTCGTGAATGCGCATGGCGACTAGTTGTTCGGGGTCGGGATGGCGATAGCCCAGGCTTTGCAGCTTGTCGATGAATTCGGGGCTCACGCCGTGGATGCGGAAGGCGATCAGTTGCTCGAGATCTACGTGATCGTAGCCGCGTTTCTTTAGTTCGGCCACCCATTCCGGGGTGGCGCCGTGAATGCGCATCGCGATCAGGGTGTCTTCGTCCGGCGAATAACCCGCCTGATGCAGAGAGCGAATCATCTCCGGAGTCACGCCGTGGATGCGGAATGCCACCAGCTTGTCGCTGTCGGAAATTTTCAAGCCGGCCGCGCGCACCTCCTCGATGAACGCGGCATTTACCTTGAAAACGCGGAAGGCGACCAGCTTGTCGGCATCGAGATCGTCGAGATGCTCGTCCTTCATCTGCCGCGCGAACTCCAGACTGACATCCTGTACCGCCATACTGAATTGCTTGTCCTCATCGGCCTGGAAGCCCAGCGAGTCCATTTCGCGGAGGTAGTTCGGGTCAGGCTGAAAGCGAAAGTTGCCGGCACCCTCCCCGTCGTCGAGAAAGCCCTCGCATTCGATTTTGCCGGCATCGCGCGAGATGACGAAGCGAACGTCCTGACGCCCGGGCTTGGAAAAGTCCACGCCGATGAACATTCCCACGGGCCAGTCGGACCCGTGGGTTGAAGTGCCGGCGTGGTGGTGCTCGATGATCGTGAACTCAACTTTGCCGGGTTCGCTCGATTTGCTGAACGTCCAGCTGCCGCTGTGGACTTCGGCGGCGTAATTCTTAAGCACGCCAAAGAGAATGCAGGAAGCGAAAATCAGAAAAGCCATGGTTTGACGAGATCTCATGAGAGTTCCCTTCCGCGCGGTTTTGGAAACAGCACAACCTTGGTCGCGCCGCCCAGCATCGAAAATCCTCGCGTTTTGGCGCCTGAGGTTTGCCCTTCGGAGCGAGTTTTTGCCCCCTAGATGTCACCCTTGTTTTCAAGCACACCCAGGTTCTTGAGCTGGATCAGTTTGTCCAGGTCGAGATCTTTGAATCCGTGTTTCTGAGCTGCAGCAATAAACTCCGGAGTAATGCCCTGGACCTTGGCAGTGATATAGCTATCGGCGTCGTCCTGAAAGTCGCGCAGCCCGGAGCCGCGCAGGGCTTTCATATATTCCAGGGTCACCCCCTGAACTTTAAGGGCAATGATCTGACCTTCCGAGGGCTTGAGTCCGAGGGTGCGGATATCACGTACGTATTCCGAAGTTACGCCCTGGACGCGCATGCCCACGATAGTGTCAGCGTCGGGCTGCACTCCCTGCTGATGCAGGCCTTGCACATAATCGGCTGTGACTCCTTGCACCTTCAGGGCAATGACGTCTTCGGAATTGACCGTCAGACCCGCGGCACGCAAGTCGCGGATGTAGTCTGGAGTAACACCCTGGACTTTAAGCGCGATGACGTGATCGGCATCGCCCTGGATTCCTGCTTCCTTCAAACCGCGCACGTAGTCGGCGCTGACGCCTTGCACCTTGAGCGCGATGATCTGATCCTCGTCAGGATTGAAGCCCTGCGAGCGCAGTTCTCCGATGTACTCGGGAGTGACTCCTTGCACCTTCATAGCTATGAGGCGGTCAGCCCCGGGATGGATTCCGAGTTCGTGCATCTGGCGGACGTAATCCGGCGTGATGCCCTGAATCTTGAAGGCGATGAGCATGTCTGCAGACAGGTTCTTGAGGCCGGCCGACTGTAAACCGTCGATGTACGACGGCGCGGTCGTGGGCGGTTCCGGGCCCCGGGGAGTCTGGGCTGGGGAAGGCTTAGCCGGGGGAGCCGGCTGGGCTGGGGCCGCGGGCCGCGCTTGCGCCATGGCCGCCGGCGTACCGAAACCGAGGGGGCGAAGCGAAATGCCACTCGCATAGGCGGTGGGCTTTGGGTAGGTAATCCGGAGGAGCGCGTTGCCTGCGATGAGGGCCGCCCCCAGGCACAGAAGGCTGCCGGTGAGTCCAACTCGGCGCCTGCTGTTGCGACCCTGCTTCAGTCCGAGCAAGCGAATGATTCGCTCCGAAAGCGGGCCACGATTCGCAGCCATGGCCAGAAGCGGAGCGTTGCGCCACTCCTCCATCAGGGTAAGGGCGCGGGCGTACTCGACGGCGTTGCCGCACAGCGCGATTGCCATGTCGTCGCATGGCTCGCCCTACATCGTCATCGGCGTGCTGGAGAAGAAAAAACAGAATTGGCAGTTATGGGAGCGGCCCAGACAATACGCAGCTCTTCGTCCCTTATGCGGCGATGGCCCGCGATTTTCCGCCACTGGAAGGGCCCGGCATCTTCAAGGGATGGATCAGCAACCTGGTAGTCGAGGTTGCTGATCCCGAACAGCACGAAAAGGCGATGCATCAGATCTACCAGATTCTCGGACGCGAACACCACTTCGATCCCACCGACAAAGACGCGCTCTTCATCTGGGACACGCTCGACGGTTCGAAGCTG
>JAIQFF010000058.1 GCA_020073395.1 Terriglobia bacterium | reverse complement strand
GCGCGCATCTCGTGCGGGTAGCCGTCTCGCAAGGGGTAGCCGATTCCGATGATGAAGATCGCAGGAAACTTCTTGAGCACCTCGGTTTCCCGTTGTTTGCGGGGCAGGTCGGGATACATCTCCAGAAGTTCTTCCGCATGTAAGAAGACCAATTGCTCGGGCAGATCGGGATAGCGGGGGTCCTTCAACTGTGGAAACATGCCTTGGGCAAACTTTTCAGCCCCCAACAGCACTCTCCAGATCTTCGCCACCACCGTCTTTAGAAAAACGACGTTGCGCTGCTCCGGCGTGATCGCACGCTCCCAGTCCCACTGGTCCACGTACGCAGAATGGTCGTGATCCAGAAAATAGTCCTTTCTTACGGCGCGCATATCGGTACAGATGCCTTCCCCCACTTTGCAATCGAATTGTCTCAGGGCGATACGTTTCCACTTGGTGGCGGCCTGCACCACCTGGGCGTCGACGGGGTGAAGGTTGTGGTCGTTCGAAATGTGAAACTGGACCGGCGTGCGCGAGCCGTCGCGATCCAGCATGTCGTTGACGCCGCTGTTGACATCGACGATAAGCGGCACCTCGACCATCATCAGGTTAAGCTCGCTGCACAGGTTGTCTTCGATGTAGCGTTTTACGCGGAAGATGGCCTGCTGCGTCTCTTTCGGGCTCAGCAGCGAGTGATAGTCTGAAGGCAGAATCTTTTCCAATTCGCGGTAGTCGCCGACGCCCGGTCCCGCCAGGTCGGCTGTCTTGTCCATGACATGAGTGCTCATAAAATTTCTCCTTGTCTATTACCCACACAGCCAACGCACTGAGAGATTCTCAATCACCCTGCTCATGCGCTCGAAGGCCCAGTCAATCTCGTTCCGCGTGATGACCAGGGGTGGTGAAATCCGCAACACGCGGTCATGGGTTTCCTTGCACAGGATTTGTTCCTCCTTCAAAGCCTCACAGTATGGCCGAGCCGGGCTGAGGAGTTCGATCCCGATCCATAGTCCTTTGCCGCGCACGTCCTTCAGATCGCGACTGTGGAGGGTCTGCAGCAAGCCCAGGAAATAGGCCCCCAACTCTGCGGAGCGTTCGACCAGCTTCTCTTCTGTCAATACTCGTAGAGCAGCACGGGCTACGGCACACCCGAGCGGATTGCCACCGAATGTGCTGCCGTGATCTCCCGGCTCGAACAGCCGCATGATTTCCCATGACGAGAGCACGGCTGAAACCGGATAGAAGCCGCCGGAGAGCGCCTTGCCCACGATCAACACATCAGGCTTGATGCCTTCATGCATATACGCGAACAGTTTGCCAGTCCGACCAAAGCCCGACTGAATCTCGTCGGCTAGAAGGAGAAAACGGTTCTCACGGCAAATTTCAGCGGCGCGCTTCAAGTATCCCTGCGGAGGCAAAATGATTCCGGCTTCACCTTGGATGGGTTCGACCAGAAAGGCGCAGGTGTGCGGTGTGATTGCATCTTCCAGGGCCTGCGCGTCGCCGAAGGGGATAACTTTAAAGCCTGGCGTGAAGGGCCCAAAGCCGTCACGATACTGTGCATTCGTTGAGAAGCTCACTTCTGTGACGGTTCGCCCGTGGAAATTATTGAAGCATACGATGACTTCCGCTTTGTCTTCAGGGATGCCTTTGACCTTGTAGCCCCACTTGCGGGCCGTCTTTATGGCGGTTTCCACGGCCTCGGCCCCGGTGTTCATGGGCAGCGCCATGTCATAGCCGGTCAGCTCGTGAAGCTCTTTGTAGAGGAGTGGAAGCTGGTCGTTGCGGAAGGCTCGCGAGGTCAAAGTCACCTTGCGCGCCTGCTCGATCATGGCCTTCAGAATCTTGGGATGGCAATGGCCCTGGTTGACCGCCGAATATGCAGCCAGGCAGTCCAGATAGCGGTTGCCCTCGATGTCGTAGACCCAGACTCCCTGCGCGCGCTCGATCACTACGTCGAGAGGGTTGTAGTTGTGCGCTCCGTACTGATTTTCCAGCTCAACAAGATCACGCGTGTGCAGACTCTCTTCGGTCATCAATCCGGGATGCATAAGACCTCCCTCTCAATTCTTCTCCAACAGCAGGGTCAACAATGCCATCCGCACGTAGAGCCCATTCTGTGCCTGCCGGAAATACAGGGCCCGGGGGTCTTGATCCACTGATTGGTCAAGTTCCACGGTGCGCGGCAAAGGGTGCAGGATGAGAACATCCTGCTTCATTTTCGGCAAGAGTGCCGAGTTAATCGCGTACTGCTGCAGGCTTCCGCTTGTACGCTCGGGCCGGATGCGGGTTTGATACACCACATCCACCTCTCCGATGACCCGGTTCATGTCGGGCTCGAGTTCGTAGTGCACGCCATGCTCATCCAGATAGCTAAGGATGTCGGGTTTCATCTGGAGCTCGGGAGGGCTAACGAAGAAGATCTTGACGCGCTCGAACTTGGCCAGAAGGTACGCCAGTGATCGCGCCGTGCGGCCTTTGTCGAGTTCGCCGATGATGGCAACGCTCAGGCCATCGAGCGGGCGTTCGCGGTAGATCGTGTACAAGTCGAGCAAGGCTTGCGTGGGATGCTGACCGCCCTCGCTGTCCCCTGCGTTGATCACGGGAACAGGCGAGACTTGTGCCGCGCGTTTAGCGCCGCCTTCCTGATAGTGGCGGATGACTATCACATCCGAGTAACCGCCGATAATTCGGATGGTGTCTTCGACCTGTTCCCCATCAATTTCCGAGGAAAACGCTTGTGCATGTTCCGTGGAAAGGATCCTCCCCCCCAACCTGTGCATGGCTGCCTCGAAGGAAAGCCGGGTGCGGGTCGAGGGCGCATAGAACAGCGTCGCCATGATGCGATTCTGGTATTCGAGAGAACCTCCGCGAGCAACCACCCGCTCCATTCCGCGCGCGCGATCGAAGAGTTCCATCAACAATGGCACGGTAAATTGCTGCGATTCGATTACATGCCGCAGTTTCCCGTCGCGCTTCGGCCTGGCTTCTATCCGCCCGCTTCTTATCTGCACCACCGCCGCAAGTACATGTTCTTCCATAGATCACCCGCTTTCGACTGGAAGCTCCATTTGTTCACACACATCGAGGGCAATCGGACTCTCCTCCAACACCACGCGAGTACCGGTGAATCCGGCCACAGCACGGCACAGGTTCTCTGCGGAAGTGATGATCGCTTCCCGCTTCTCACGCGTTACAAAACGCAAGACGGACTCGACTTTGGGTCCCATATTGCCCGGTGGGAAGTGACCTGCATCGGCATACTCCCGCAATGCCGTCGGGCTCGCTAAAAGAATCGGTTCTTGTGTGGGCTTTTTATAGTTGAGATACACGTAGTCTGTATCGGTCGAGATCAGGAAGAGATCCACGTCAAGGCGTGAGGCCAGCAGGGCGGAGGCGCGGTCTTTATCAATGACCGCCTCCACCCCCTGCAGTCTCCCATTGTTCCAAACCACCGGGATGCCGCCGCCTCCGCAAGCGATGACTAGCACACCCCGGTCAAGCAGATAGCGAATTACATCCAGTTCCAGAATCTCCACCGGTTCGGGGGAGGGCACGACACGACGCCAGCCACGCGCTGCATCCTCGACGATCTCCCAGCCAAACCGTGACCGGCGTTCCTCGGCCTCGGCATGCGAGTAGAACGGGCCGATCGGCTTCGTCGGTCGCTGCATTGCCGGATCGTCCTGCGCGACAACCACCTGGGTAAGTACCGTCACCACGGGCACGGGCAGACCGGCCCGCCTGAGCTCGGTGTCGAGAGATTGCTGCAGCAGGTAGCCAATCTCACCTTGGGTGGAGGCATCACAAACATCAAGCGGATGTCCCGGAACCTGGCTCGCTCCCCGTTCGGAGCGCAGGAGGGCCGCGCCGACCTGGGGACCGTTGCCATGAGTGAGGACGATGCGATAGCCGTCACGGATCAGCTTGGCGATCTCCGCCGCTGTGCGCTGGGCGTTCGCCATCTGCTCGGCGATGGTCCCCTTTTCGCCTGCGCGAATCAGGGAGTTTCCTCCCACCGCCAGCAATATGGTTTTCATCGCTGCTCCTGCTATGCGTGCACAAGTTCCGGCATCGCCGCCGGGCGCATCAGGCCCATGGATACGTCCTTCATCAATTCCAGCATGATTGCTTTCTCAGCATGCAGGCGATTCTCTGCTTGTTGGAAGACAACCGAGTGTGGCGAATCAATCACCTCATAGGTCACTTCCTCACCACGATGGGCGGGCAGGCAGTGCATGAAAATAGCATCAGGTTTGGCGCAGGCAAAAAGCGCCGAGTTGACCTGATAGCTCCTGAAAACGTCACGCCGCCTCCCTGCTTCGGCTTCCTGGCCCATGCTGGTCCATACGTCGGTGTAGATCACATCAGCTCCAGCAGCAGCTTCTTTCGCATCGTTCGTGATTCGACAGCTGCCGCCGGTTTCGCTGGCTCTCCCCTGGGCCCAAGCAATGGCGTCGGCTCTGGGCTCGTAGCCGGGAGGGGTCGCGACCCAAACCTCGGCGCCCAGTTGTGCGCCCGTGAACATAAGCGAATGCGCCACGTTGTTGCCGTCGCCGACATATGCAATCTTCAGCCTTTCCAAATTGCCTTTTGTCTCCCACATGGTGAGATAGTCCGCCATGGCTTGGCAGGGATGACTGTAATCGGTCAAACCGTTGATCACGGGGACCCCGGCGAAATGTGCCATGTCTTCCACGACCTCGTGCGCAAAGGTCCGGACCATGATGCCTTGCACCATGCGCTCCAGGTTCTTGGCCACGTCATATACGGATTCACGCTTGCCGAGGCTGATCTCTGAAGGAGAGAGGTACAGTGAAAAACCTCCTAGTTGCTGGATCCCGACGTCGAAGCTCACTCTCGTTCGTAGTGATGGTTTCTCAAAGATCATGACCAGGGTCTTGCCCTTGAGCGTATCGATGTAGGTGCCGGGGTGGGCCTTGATCTGTCGTCCCAGGAGCAGCAGATATTCGATCTCCGATGCCGAGAAGTCCCTGATCGAGACGAAATCCTTGATATTCATTGTTCCACCCCCACCGGCACTTGAAACTGAGCAAGTATCTCGACCAAACCCGGATGTGTGAGTTCTTCTACCCTGTAGGTGACGCGCAGGCTCGGCTTGTCGATCCGAATCACTCGCTCCAGGTCGATGGGAGTGGCGATCAGGACCAGGTCACACGGCACGCGGTTGATGGTCTCCTCCAGTTCATGGCGCTGCATGACGCTGTAGCCCATCGCGGGCAGAAGATTCGTCAGGTGGGGATACTTCTCGTAGGTGCCGCGAATAGACCCGACCGCGAAAGGCCTCGGATATACCAATTCCTCGGCTCCAAACTGCCGTGCTGCTACAACTCCGGCACCGTACGGCATTTCACCGTGGGTGAGAGTCGGGCCATCCTCGACCACCAGTACACGGCGTCCTTTCACCAGTTCGGGAGCGGACACCGAAACCCGGCAGGCAGTTTCGATGATCCTGGCCTTGGGATTGCATATGTGGATGTTATGCCGGACAGTCTCGATGTCCTGCCGTGTTGCAGTATCCACCTTGTTGATCACCACCACATCGGCGCGGCGAAGATTTACTTCTCCAGGGAAGTATGCCAGCTCGTGCCCGGGACGGTGCGGGTCGGCAACTACGATTTCAAGATCAGACTCGTAGAACGGCGTGTCATTATTCCCGCCGTCCCAGAGAATGATGTCCCCTTCTTTCTCGGCGCGACGCAGGATACGCTCGTAATCCACGCCCGCGTACACCACCGTACCGTCACGAATGTGTGGCTCGTACTCCTCGCGCTCTTCGATCGTGCACTGCTGGAAGTCAAGGTCCTCCATAGTCGCGAAGCGCTGTACGGCCTGTGCTACCAGATCCCCGTAGGGCATGGGATGACGGACCACAACCGGATTCCAGCCTTGCTTCCGGAGTTCGAAGGTCACCAGTCGCGACACCGGACTCTTGCCGCAGCCCGTGCGCACGGCGCAAACCGACACCACGGGGACTGAAGACTTCAGCTGGGTATGCTCTGTTCCCAGAAGCCAGAAATCCGCGCCGGCAGCCACAGCGCGCGATGCCAGGTGCATCAGGTTCTGGTGCGAGATGTCGCTATAGGAGAACACCACCGCATCCACGCGCTCCGTGACAATCAGTTTCTCTAGATCCCTCTCTTCAAAGATCGGGATTCCGTCGGGATACTGCGCATCATCGGCCAGTTCCGGCGGATATCGACGGTTCGCGATGTCGGGGATTTGCGTGGCGGTGAATGCAACTACCTGGTACTCGGGATTGCCGCGAAAGACTACGTTGAAATTATGAAAGTCCCTGCCTGCCGCACCTACGATGAGGATCCTTTTCATGGGCTCACCTCGATCAAGACTGCCCTTATTTTCAGGCCAGGCCGGAAGGGGCGGCTGTGCGGGTTATCACCACTGGGTGTGACCACAGACACAAGGCGAGGCTGCCCAAGTCTTTTCGGCTCGATGTTTCGAGTAGCCGGCCGCTGGTAATCCCGCACCGGCCACGGCCGGCATCAGCAAGGTACCGAACGCAGGTAGCTCCAGGCGGCTAGAGGGTCATTTTCGGTTAGTGTTCTGATGCAACATGTCTAGAACGGACTGGACTAAAGGCCCCACGTTCAAGTTGGTGGAGGAGTCACGGTTGCGGGAGGAGTGCTCCAGAATCTGCTGAATGTGAACGTCCACCTGTCTGAGCACAGCAGGTGCAACCGGGTAGCCGTCGGTTTCGTAGGTCGGGAGTGGCATGCCTTGTTGAATGCTGATCGGTTTGAGGATCGCCTCCGAGATCCGAAATGGCAGGCAATTGAATGGCCCGATCAGGATGATGCCGTCGTAGCCCTGATGTTCAGCATTCAGGCCGGTGCCCACCGTGGGAGTAACTTCGCCGAAGATTTTGGAGGAGATTTGTTCTGAGCTCTTCTGAAACATAGCAGGAACATCATTGGGTCTGGAGACGAGCAACCCGGTCTTGGCGAAGAGTCCGCGGTAGTGCTCTTCGGTCTTTCGCCCTGACTGATATCCCCACCATTGTTGCAAGTACTGCTGCCCATCGGCTTCGAATACCCTGGTGCAAGCCTTGGCCAAGGCGAGGTTGCCCGGCTTCATGCCCCAGTCGCCGGCCATTCCGGTCAAACCGTCATACGCGACATAGAGGAAGAGGTCACTCAGATCGACCGGCTTAAGAATAATTCCTTGTTCCGCGTAGAGGTCGCGGACATCATTCATGAAGAACGGGCTGAAGCGAGTGAAGAAGTCACCCGTGACCACGACCCGCGGACAGGTCATCGGATCTCGCGTCCGCGGCAGCGCCGCCAGGCGCTCCACCAGTGCGGGCAGCTGGGAATGGAACTCGTCGAGTGTGTGAGCTGTAGAGGTAAGTCGCTGCCACTCCTGTTGGAATTGCGCGATGCTGCCCGGGGCACCTACCACACGGAGTACATAGTCGATCTCGACGAGGATGTCTGCGATGAGAATGGCCGGCGCCAGATGCTTCGCCAGACTGGCCGGGTCGAATCCCAGATAATCGTTGTCCGGCCCGGGATCGATCAGGAACACGTCGCTCAACTGATGCTCAACGATGAACCGATCGAAATAGCCCATATAGGCCTCGCTCACGCACGGCGCGCCACCCCGCACCATGTAGAAGCCCACGATCTCGCCGGGCTGGCGATTCTGATGGATTTTGAGGAGTTGACCGATGCAGAGCGGCAGGGGGAGGCATTCACGGCCGGAAGTGGATTGCAAACCCAGGTCGAGTTGGCTGCGGTCAATCGCAAACATGTCCCCTGCGTGCAGGCCAAGCCATCCGGCTGCCATTGCCATGGACTCTTCGTGGTATTGGGAGAAGTTGAGAAAATGAAGCTTCACTCGTGGGTCGGTCAGGTGCACCCGCTCGCCACTCGAACTGATGACGATACCGCCGCGGGCCAGCCGGCAAGGCGTGAAAGATTTGCTGAGACTGGTTTGCACGGCGTGGTAGTTCTGCACGATATCGAGGAAGGCCTCCAGCCGTGTTTGCACACCAGCGTCGGCGGTGTGGGCGTCGATCTCGAGAATCAGATATGGTTTCGATCCGAGTTCGGACGCAAGCATGGAATGGGTGAATGCATCGATCGTGCAGCTGAAGTTGCTCACGCTGAGGAGGAAGAGATTAGGGTGCTGCTTGGCCAGGGATACTGCATTAAGGATCTGGTTTGCGAAATGCCAGACCGTGGGTCCGGCTCCGACGGGCACAAGGCAGTCTGCGGGAATCACCGTCACTCCCATGCTGGATAATTTTTTGCCCACCGATTGCGAGGCTTCCGGAGTGTAGGCATTGTAGCTGTGGCCCGCCAATAAAATGGCTGGCTTGCCCGTCGCCAGCACCTGAGCAAGGGCCTTCCGGCCCAGTTCCGTCAGAGCGCACTCGGTTTCCGTCTGGCTACGCACGGCGGCCGCCCAAGCCTCGTCGGCCAGTTCCCGGTCGACTCCCAGTTCGAGAATGGCCATTTCCGTCATTGCGGTGCTTGCGGAGTATCCGTTGGTGAAATCCAGCACGGGTGAAAGCAAGTGAGTATCTGGAAAAGCCTTGGCCACGAAATAAGGCCCAGCTTGCGTGATCGGGCAGAGATATGAATCCCTGCAAGAGTTGTGCTGAGGCATACGTACCACGTGCGGCAAGAAGACCAGGGGGACGCGTCGTTGTGCCAAATCCAACACCGCGCCGTGTGCAATCTGTGCTGGGAGACAGAAACCGGAATGCGACCGCAGGTCACCGCGCGGGTCCACATCGGACAACACCACCTCCATCCCCAGAACAGAGAAGAAAGTGGAGTAGAGCGGGAACAGGGAGTGGGTCGTCAACGCGCGGGGAATCCCGATTCGGGTCCCGCCGGCCGACGCCGCCGCAGTGGAGTAGCCGAAGGACTCTTCCAGGAATGATTTCGCGGCTTCGTACGCTGGTCCGACTCCCCAATGAGCTCGTTCCGCCGGTTCGTGCCTCGGGCTCTTGTCGATGTTTTTCGTAATGCCAAAGAGTATCGCGGCCCGTTGTTCGACCAGGTCGGGCGCCGGAGCAACGCGAGTCTTTCTTTTCCATACATTCTCGAACAGGCTGCAGCGCCCGCCGAACGGGAACCGCCGCCCAGACACCTCGAAGCGGTCAATACTGCAGTACATCTTGCACGCCCGACATGTGAATCGACCTACCAGTTTCATGTCCCCTGCCGCGAGAGTCTGCAGGTCGGTGGCCGTATCCACTAGGCCTCCTGATCGTTCGAGCGCGAGCAGCCCTACCCCAAAGGCCCCCAGCAGCTCGGGGTTGGGGGGATTACAACCGGGCGCCCAACGCTATGAGCGAACGCATACCCGACCGCCCGGTTCAAGGCCACACCTCCTTGCAGAAGTATCTTGTTGCCGACCGGGCGTTGCCCTTTGACTTTGGTGAGGTAGTTCTCGGCGATCGCGTACACCAGGCCGGCTAGAATGTTGTCGCGGCCTTGATCTTGCTGTTGCGCCATGCGGATGTCGGAGTTGATGAACGCCGCGCAGGTTGTCTTGAATTGCACCGGCGACTGGGCAGCCAGGGCGACATCTGCGATGTCCGACACTCTTATCCCAAGATCACTCTGGGCGCTCTCCTCGAGAAAGGAGCCGGTGCCGGCCGAGCAGGCATTGTTCATCGCGTAGTCAATGGGCACTGCATTGCGCAGGTTGATGTACTTGGCATCCTGGCCGCCGATCTCAAAAATGGTGTCCACGTCAGATGCGAAGTGGGCCGCGCCGGCGGCATGGGCAGAAATCTCGTTGTATACATGCTCGGTGCCCAGGCAGGCACCGACCAGTTCTCGTGCCGAACCCGTCGTGCTCGCGAGACCCACCGGGTGATTGCCCACCTCGCCGATGAGCGCCCTGAGGCACTCTCGAACCGCGGCCACCGGATCACCGTGCGTACGCGCATAGTGTGAGGCCACAATATTGCGCATGGAAGGATCAAGCAGGATCGCTTTGGTGGTCGTCGACCCTGCGTCCACTCCCAGGACCAGTGGACCGTCGGGAGGTGGCGGCCGGGGCGACGCCGCGATCACCTGCACCCGGTCGGCATAACGATGAAGCGGGGGCAGCCTGCCCAGGACCGGCTGTCGAGAGATTTTCGGAGATTTGTAGAGCGGGTTGTCGCGTGTAAGCAATGCACTGCCCCAGGCCTCGAACCACGGACTCTGTGGCAGCACGATGAACTCCGTCCCCGCAAGCTTCGCGCGCAGCGCCGCCAATAGTGAAGCGTTCCGGGTCACGCCTCCGATCAGCAACACGCGCCGCAGAGGGCGTTGTCCCTTCTCCAGAAGAGAGACCACTTTATTGGCCATGCTGTCGTGGAGGGTGTGCAGGATGTCCGCAGCGCTAGCTTCGTGGCGGTTGAGCTTGTGCGTAATGTCCGATTTGCAATGGACTGAGCAGCGTGAAGCCAGGGGCACAACCTTCCCAGCGAACGAGAGCTCAATGGCCTCGTCGATCTCGAGTCCCATCCGGTGGATCTGTTGCACGAAGAACTCACCGCTCCCCGCCGCACATTTATTGTGAGAGAGAACGTTGGTGATCTTTCCACTTGCAAGCATGTAAACCAGGAAGGATTCGCCACCCAGGGAAGCGACGGCGTCAAACTCATCTCCTACCTCTCGCAGCGCACGCTGGATCGCAGCAAGCTCAGAAATGTGCCCCAGTTGGCCGGACACGCCGAAAAATTCGCGGTCGGCAAATTCCGATGTCGCGAGCAATTGTTCAAGAATCTCGATGGGGCGTCCCTGATGGGCCATTGCTTTCGTGGTTGTGGCATCGCCTCGCAGAGCTACCACATTCACCGTCAGTGCGCCGATATTGACGCCTATGTAGGACATCGCCGTAAACCTATGCGACGCGTTTACGTTCGGCCCGCGCGCGTTCCACATAGCGTCCCGCTTTAACCTCCACGCGCACGATTTCGCCGGGAGCAATGAACAGCGGAACTTGAATTCGGACTCCGTTCTCCAGCAGGGCTTCTTTCCAGGCACTGTCCTGATGGGCGTGCGCGGGCGGCGCGGTTCTGGCTACGCGCGCCTCGGCCACGTCGGGGAAGAGGACGCTGATCGGTTTCCCCTCAAAGAATTCGACCGGCAGCAGCATTCCGGATCGCAGGAATTTCTCGGCCACTCCCACGGTAGCGCGGGGAACTTCCACCTGCTCGAAATCATCGGGGTTCATGAATATGCAGTGGTCGGCGTCGCTGAACAGAAACTCGAGGATTCGCGGCTCAAGGTGCACATCTTCAAGCCGTTCCTGTGGGCGAAAATGCTGTTCCCACATGCTGCCGGTGGTGACGTTGTTGAGCTTGGTCTTGACTACGCCAGTTAACTTCGCCGCTCCGGCCTTGAACTCAGCATCCAGAACTTTGTAAATCTCTCTCTCGATACGGAGGACCATTCCGCTCTTTAGCTCCGATGCGATGACCATGACAAGCCTCCTCTGCACAGGCACACTTATAAATCAGGGTCGGACAAACCACGATCACGGCCGTTGCGTCCGCCCAATAAAACCGCCTATGTTCCCGTCTCCCGATCGCACAGGCGTCCGAAGAGGCCCGTTTACGCCGCTTCGGCGGCGGTTCTCCGCGCAACGAAACTGATCATTTTGGGTTTGACTAACCTTTCAAAGTCCCCCCAGCCCAGTCGAATCAACTCTCGGTGGGAACCTGCATTGAATGCAATTTCCCTGTCCTTGGCCAGGCTTTCATCGGCGAAGACGTCGATTCCGTAGAGATTTCCAAATGGCGGCATCGCGCCGGTTTCACACTCGGGAAACCGGTCTTTGAATTCGTTTTCCGACGCAAGCTCCACGGACTTCGCTTTTGTCGCCTGCTTAAACAGCCCAATGTCCACGTGAAACAAGGCAGGAAGCACCGCCATGACCAGTTTGCCATCCAGCTTGATAATCACCGTTTTCGCCAATTCCTTTCCGGGAATATGTGTCAGCGCGGCAATGCCTTGCGCCGTGTAAGCCGGCGAGTGCGAGATGGCAACGTATTTGATGTTGTGTTTGTCGAGATATTCTTTCAAGCTTGAGAGCTGCATATAGTCCTCCTAGGTCGGGCGACGTCGTGTGCCGGGCAGGGATGCTGCCAGTCACGTCGCCGACGCAACGAGTATGAGCACAACCAAGGCTGCCAGCAGAATACTTGCTGTGAGCGAGAAGATCGCATAGAACGGATGCCAGTGGAAAGCGTTTTCGTCGTGGGTGCGGAAATGGACGAGTGTCTTCATGGCAAGCCTCCTTTGCTGATGGGTTCCAGTTGACTGTCTCTTTTTGCGGACACCTTCCCTCGCGGAGTCGATATCCGCAATCATTGTTCTCTTTATCGTAAGCTGGCGCTGTGATTACGATCACAATCCCACCCCACCCAACTCACTTTGTGGCAAAACGTGTCCAATAGCTCGGGGCTGGCAATTGGAGGACATAAATGTGTATGCTGTTTTCGAAGTCCAGGAAGGAGCTTCCGAGCGTGAATCGAGATAACGCCGTGGACTGCTATTGCGTGCGCAGGCCGGCGCCAAGTCATTCGTGTGCTGTGCTGTGGATCGCCATCGTGCTCTTGCCCATCTCCTTTTCTGCTGCCCAGGAGACGAGTTCCAAGAAAGCCGCGACACACGGCAAGGCGATGCCATCCGGCAAGACGCTATTTATGCAACATTGCGCTTCGTGCCACGGTGACGATGCGAAGGGAGCAGGTCCGGCAGCGCTTGCCCTCAAGAGGCAACCGCCCGACCTCACTGCGCTGGCCAAACGGAATCACGGCAAGTTTCCCTATGACGACGTCTCCAAGGCAATTGATGGCGACTTTGAAGTACCCGCGCACGGCTCCAAAGAAATGCCAACCTGGGGCCCCCTGTTCCTTGCCCTGACTGATTTGAACACTCGCGAAGCTGGACGCCTCACCACCACGCTTACCGATTACATCAAGTCACTTCAGGTCAAGTGAGCGAATCGCCTCTGCCTTGTCAGGCGCTCAAGCGGGCAATGATTCTGCGCGCCACGTCCTCGATCGCACGCTGTACTTCGGGAGAGATCTCGACTCCGGGCTCGAATTGCCGTCCCTCGATCCCGTAGACCTGGAGCCGCGCCGGAAGACACTGTAGAACCTGGGCCAATCCGATCGCCTCTGCCACGCCAAGGCCATGAGTCGAAGCAGTTGTACTCACCGAAGCCAGAGGCTGCCGGGCGTCCCACGCCTGCACCGTGCCCACCGGCGCACCCGTCATCACCGCATCGACCACGATCACATCGTCGGCGCCCCTCCAGGCCTCGATGAGATCCGCAGCTTCGCCACTGCGCGTTTCTGCTGGTATGCCAAGATCGCGCAGTCGCTCCGCGACCAGGATTCCAGCCCCGTCGTCGCTTCGCTGCCGATTCCCGCAGCCAATGATAAGCATGCTTCAGTTCCCGGCGTCTTCACGCTCCACCACAAGCTTCAGAAAGTGGGTGGCGCAAGAAATGCACGGGTCATAACTCCGCACCGCCTGCTCGCATTTCCAGGTCGCTTCTTCGAGGGGCCAGGCGACCAACTGCGCCGCATACTCGCGAAGATCATCCTCGATCCGTTTCTGGTTCTGGGAGGTCGGCGGCACAATCTTGGCGGTGACGATCAGCCCGTTCTCATCCAGGGCGTAGCGGTGATAGAGAATGCCGCGGGGTGCCTCAGTGATCGCCTGGCCCACACCTATCCGGTTGGGGACCTCGACTCGTGGTGCGGCGGGAGGCTCATATTCGCGAATGACTCGCAATGCTTCCACACAAGCGAAGACGATTTCGACTGCCCGGACCACAATGCTTCGGAAAATATTCTTGACCGGCGGTTGCAGGCCCGCATCGACGGCTGCCTGGCGCGCCACTTCAGGGAGCTTGTCGAAATTCAAGTTGAACCGCGCCAGCGGCCCTACCAGATACGAGCCTCTGCCTCGCACTACGGAGTGCAAGGCGTTCGAGTGTTTGACATGCAACTCTGCAAAATGATCTTCGTATTCGGCGGCGTCGATGTCCAGACCACGGTTCGATACCAGTCGTCCTTCGTTGAACGGATACTCGTCCGGATGACGAAGCGCTACGAACTCGTAGTCCTGCTCGAAGTCTGGGAACTTCAAACCAGCTGTCCAGCGCACAGTTTCCAGTGAGGCTTCAAGAGCCCATTCCAGATCGGGCACCAGGTCGCGCACCTGTTGCTTCGTAGGTGTCTTGTAGAAGCCTCCGACCGCCGCGGAGATGGGATGGATCTCGCGTCCGCCAAGCAATTGCACAATCCGATTGCCAATCTTTTTCAGGCGGAGCGCTTTTTCGACCACGGCGCGGTGGTCTCCCGCCATGGCGATCACGTCCTGGTACCCGAGGAAATCGGGCGCGTGCAACATATAGACATGCAGGGTATGACTCTCGATCCACTCACCGCAGTAAAAGAGACGACGAAGCAGGCGAACCCTGGGATCGATGCGGACTCCCAGCGCCCGCTCGATTGCATGTATTGCGCTCATCTGGTAGGCGATAGGGCAGATGCCACAGATCCGCGCCGTGATGTCCGCAACTTCAGAGAAGTGACGGCCGCGAAGGAAGGCCTCAAAAAACCGGGGAGGCTCGTAGATCTTGAGCTTCACATCGGCTACGCGCTCACCCACGAGCTTGATGTAAAGAGAACCCTCGCCTTCCACGCGTGCCAGGGTGTCGACACGAATTGTTCTCGTCCCGTGTACGGTCATGTGCGTTCGCACTCCTCGCTGGCTTTGCGGAACTGCCACGCCCAGGCGTTGAATCCTCGGAATGCACGTGCCACCTGACTATCCGCCTGTCCCAGAATCCGGAACTGGCTCGTCATGGAGGCCGTATTGGGAGTCTCCATGGGTCCGTAACAACCGTAGCAACCACGGTCGTAGCTTGGACACAGGGCTCCGCACCCCGCCTGAGTTACCGGGCCAAGGCAAGGAACCCCCTTGGCCACGGTAATACAGACATTCGACTTGCGCTTGCACTCGATACACACACTGTATGAGGGAACATTCGGCTTGCGCCCGGCCAGCGTCGCGGTGATTAATTCTATGAGTTGATACTTGTTGATCGGGCAGCCGCGCAGTTCAAAGTCAACTGGAACGTGCTCCGCTATCGGGGTCGAGAGCTTCAGCGTGCTGATGAACTGTGGGGTGGCGTACACCACCCGGATGAACTCATCGACATCTTTCCAGTTACGCAAGGCCTGAATCCCGCCTGCAGTGGCACAGGCCCCGATCGTGATCAGGGTCTTGCATTGCCTCCGCACTTCCTGGATACGCTGGGCATCCTGATAGGTGGTGATCGACCCCTCTACCAGACCGATATCATAAGGACCCTTCGACATCGCGCGTGTGGCTTCAGGAAAATAGGCAATCTCCACTGCCCCGGCGACTCCGAGCAGCTCATCTTCCGCGTCCAGCAGGCTTAATTGACAGCCATCGCACGAAGCGAACTTGAAAACACCGATTTTGGGCTTGGGTTTGGACTTAGAGCTCATACTTCTCCAGTAAATTCCGGATTTGTTCGTAGCGGAAAACTGGCCCATCCTTGCAGATGAAGTGTGGTCCATACTGGCAATGTCCACAAAAACCGACGGCACACTTCATGTTGCGTTCCATGGAGACATAAATGTTGTCGCGGCTTAGCCCCTGGTTCTCCAACTCCCGGGTCACGAAACGCATCATGATCTCTGGCCCGCAGACCATCGCGACCGCCGGTGCGGGCTGCAGGCGCGCATACTTGAAGAGGGTTGTAACCACGCCGACATGCCCACGCCAGCCCAGTCCGCCATAGTCCACTGTGACCAGCACCTGAGTCTCGCGATTCCGCGCCCAGGCTGCCAGTTCCTTGCGATAGAGCAGCTCGCGAGGACTTCGCGCGCCATAGAGAATCAACAATCGCCCATAGTCGTCCCGATTCTGCAAGACCTGATAGATCAGCGGCCGCAAAGGCGCCAGGCCGATCCCGCCCGCCACCACGATGACATCCCGCCCCCGCGCGGCTTCTGCCGGCCAGCCGGTCCCGAACGGACCTCGTACACCCACCCCCTCGCCCACGCGCCGGTTCACCAGCGCATGAGTGGCTTGCCCGACCGAACGCACGGTGTAAACCAAGCGGTCCTGCAATGCCGGGTCGCCGCTGATGGAGATAGGCAACTCGCCAACCCCGAACACCCATAGCATGCTGAACTGTCCGGGCTGGAACGAGCTTCGGTTGACTGCGATCTCGGGCTCGAGCCTCAGAGTAAAGGTGTCCGGTGTCTCCTTGGCCACGTCTCGTACAGAGTACGGCTGTGGAAGCATCGGGTCGGTTGTGATTCCGGTCGCCATGATCATCGCTTGACTGCGTACACGTCGATTAACTGCAAGCGTGTCGCCTCCAGCCGCTGCTCCATGATCTGGACAAATCGCTTCAAAACCTCATATCCGAGATCGTGGTTCTCCTCACATTTCGTGCGCAAGCACTTTCCGTCGAGGGCGATGGCGCGGACGTCATCTACGGCACGTGCATGGAATTTCCATTGAAAGGGCGGCAGCAGCCACGACCACCCTAGGATCTCCCCTACACTCAGGGTGGCAACGATAATGGGCTTGTGCTGAGGCGCAAAAACCTCCACCGCCACCTTCCCCTCCCGGATGAGGTAGAAGGTATTTGCCGGGTCTCCTTCTTTGAGGATGTAGGTGCCTGCTTCGAACCGCACGTTAGAGGCGCAGCTCACCATCAGGGCAATGAAGTCCTTGTCTAAGCCGTGGAAGAACGGGTGCTCCGCAATGATGCGTTCAAGGGTTTCCATCTTTCCCTCCGTCCCGAATGGCCCCGACCTCTTCGGTGATGTCGATGCCCACCGGGCACCAGGTGATACAACGGCCGCAGCCAACACACCCCGAACTGCCGAATTGGTCGATCCAGGAAGCTAGCTTGTGGGTCATCCACTGGCGATAGCGTGCTTTGGCAGAGGTTCGAACGCTGCCTCCGTGGATATAAGAAAAACTTTGCGTGAAGCAGGAATCCCAGCGGCGCCAGCGTTCGGCGTGATCTCCGGTAATGTCAGTCACATCTTCCACAGAGGTGCAGAAGCATGTGGGGCACACCATGGTGCAGTTGGCGCACGTCAGGCAACGGCTGGCCACGTTGTCCCAACGCGGATGCTCAAAGTTCTTATAGAGAAGTTCTTTGATTCCCGTGGTGTCGATGCTGCGCACCTGCTGGCGCGCCGCCTCCACCCCCGCTTCGGCTTGCTGGCGGTCTTCTTCCGTAGCTGGAACAGCTTCCAACTCGGTGAGCACCTCGACGCCGCGATCGCTGCCCGTGGCTACGAGGAAGCGATGCCCTTCCGGCCCAATGAGCTCAGTGAGAACAAGGTCAAAACCACCTGACACCTGCGGCCCTGTTCCCATCGACGCACAGAAACATGTTGCCGCCGCCTGCGTGCATTGCACAGCAATGATGAAGGCGCCTTCACGACGCTGGTCGTAAATCGGATCGCGGTATTTGTCTTCGAGCAACACCCGATCCTGCACCGCGATCGCGGCCAGTTCGCATGCGCGAGCTCCCAGGAGCGCATGCGGGCGTTGGGGCTTCACCTCATTGTTCAGGATTCGGAACGTCCCGCCCTGACGCTCGGCGGACCAGAGCCGCACTTCTGCCGGATGCATGTATTTCTTCCAGCTCTGCGGCCCCACCGCGTACCCGAACAGGGCCATATCCTCGCGGCGCTTCAGCCGGTAGCGCCCCGGTTCCTGCTCGTCAGTCCATCCCGCGGGCAGATCTTCTGCCGACTCAACATGGTCATAGACAATCGCCCCGTCGCGCACGGTGGGCCCGATGACTTCATACCCCTTGCGCGCCAACACCCCAATCAGTTTCCCCAACTGGTCTACGCCTAGGACATGCTCCGATCGATGAGCCAAACAATCCTCCACACCTTCAAAAGGCGCGAACAAACCTCCCACGGCTGCAACTTAAGATTACTCCTTCATGCTTCTTCCCTGCCGGAAAACGGGTGGGATCAATCTCCTCTGTTGCCTCCTCTAAGCCGCATGTCTGACTGAGGTATGCGCACGACGCGGATACCGGCGCGTGATCTTGCGGACAAGTCCGTGAAGGCGATGGATGCCCGCGCTGTCCGGTAGAAACATGAAAGGACACTCTCCCGGGACCACCTGAATCCCTTGCTCCTGGCAGCGCGCAATCGCTTTCGCGCTGACGGAGCCCTTGCCGGTCGCCCTGTACATCCAGACCCGCCGTATGCCTGCCTCAGCACAATCGTTCGCAACCGTTTCGGTGACCTCCGGGGAAGTCATCAGCAGCGCAGCCTCGACAGGCGGCTGAATGTCCTGCACTCGGGCGAAGCATTGCCGCCCCTGCACTTCGGCCATGCTGGGATTCACGGGAACAACGTCATACCCGCGCTGACACAGTTCTTCGAACAGCTTCACGCTAAGATTCGTAGGATCCCGCGAGATCCCCACCATCGCAATACGCTTCTGGGCCAGAAAATCCTCAATAGTTTCCAGCGAGGTACTTTGATCGGTCATACTTCCCTCCTTTCGCTATCCTTTCAACGTCACTTCGAACGAACCCGTTCTGTCTCACACCAATCCAGGCCGTGAGAACTCGCGCTACCGCAAGAACCGGCAAGCGCATCAGTAAAAAAACTGAGTTCGCTTCCTTCTATCTTGTCGTGCGGCACAAGTCAGTGACCGGAGTCACACTCTGCAAGACATGTCGGCGGCCAGCATTTTCGTGTCCCTCCGATGTGTGATTCTGATCACTGCACCCACTCTGGTGGCGAGTAAGCTGAATTAGTTGGCTCCCTGGAACCGGAATGATTCGAGCGAAGTTCGCTATCGGCGTCCTAATGTTCGTATTGGCCGTGCTGGTCTACTCCAGCTACCGCCATGACATCCAAGTGGCACGGATCCACAGCTCATCAGGCAGCCAGATTCTCAATACTCCCTGTGGCGTGATCGAATATGCAGAAGACGGAACCGGGCCTCCCATTCTTGCGATTCACGGCGCCGGTGGAGGGTTCGACCAAAGCCTGGATCTAGCGCGGCATTTCCTCGGAGCTGGATACCGGGTAATCGCGCCTTCGCGATTTGGCTATCTTCGCACCCCTCTGCCCGCCGACGCGTCGCCCACGGCCCAGGCCGATGCCCATGCGTGCCTGCTCGATGCGCTGACGGTGCGGAGAGTCGTGGTCATTGGCGGATCTATGGGAGCGCCGTCGGCGATGCAGTTCTGTCTCCGACACCCTGACCGCTGCTCCGCGCTGGTTCTTCTGTTCCCGATCGCATTCGCACCAGGCCCTGCTAGCGAACCACCCCCGCGTCCTTCGGCCTTTGCCAAGCTTGTGATGGAAACGACTTTGAGGTCTGATTTTGTCTTTTGGTCGGCCTCGAAGCTTTCGCGGGACACGATGATGAAAACCATCCTAGCGACTCCCCCCGCAGACTTCAGGAATGCAACGCCAGAAGAGCAGGAACGCGTGCTCGAAGTTCTCCGAAACATCGAGCCCATTAGCCTGCGCGAAAACGGTCTGAGAAACGATACGACCGTAGCCCTCTCGGTACCACGCTATGACTTGGAGCACATCGCAGCGCCAACACTGGTGATCAGCGCCAAGGACGATTTGTTCGGGACATTCGCGAGAGGACGCTATACGGCGGAACACATTTCCGGCGCTCGATTCGTGGGTTACCCAACCGGTGGCCACCTCCTGGTGGGGCACAAGAGCGACGTCCACTCCGAGTTGGCCGCATTTCTGCGCCTGCATGAGGCCTCGCCTCAAGCCCGCCGACGAGGGACCTCAGCAGATACTAGGGGAGAAGTTATGAGTGCGCAGTAAAGGCCTGGCGCAATTTGCGGGTTGCGCGGCGCGGACAGCAGAAAACAGGTGGCAGGCCGAGACGATTTCGGGCAACCGGACTAGACGATAACCGGTACGGGCACTAACTCGGGGCTGCATCGGGAAGTTTGGATGGATTTGACCGCGTCTTCTGCCGTGAGCCTCCCCATAAGAAGTGCCAGCCGCCGGTTGTGTGTCATTTGGAAGGGAGTCCGATCAATCCGCTGCACGTATTCGGGCCCGTGGAGACCACGGTTCACTTTCACAACAAATTTTGTGTTTTTCATGGCTTGTGTCACTGCTCTTATTCTACGCTGAAGAACGCGGCACGACATTGACGGCTTTCTAGAAATGCGTCAGTGGTCACTTTGGACGCATCATGGCTCGACCATGCAACCCATCAGAGACCGGAAGGAGTTGAGGGAAGTTTCAACCACGCACGGACATCGCAATTCACCAGTGCATGATCCTGAATTTCCCAGTTTCCATGAAGCCGACACCCAATCGCTCTTCTAAGGTCATTGGAATTCGGGTGACGGCAGATAAGAGCACACTCATGACCATCAAATGGGAGTCTCTCTGTCACGGAAACCCACGACGAGCCGACTGCTTTCTCTGAAACTAGCATCTGACATCTCCGCTATATTTTCATGCTTCTGATTTCTGTGATCAAAGCCTCGCTAACTCTGATGGCACCCAGCTCTATTTCCCGAGAATCGAGATCCCGCTCACCGCAGAAAGAGACTTGCCACACTCCAGGCAGCATGCTTTGAGTCAAGAAATGACCAATCCCGCAAGATGGACACATCCTCAACTGTGATCTCTGACACTCTGTTCGCGTCCAACTCAAAGAGCGCAGCCTTGTAACATTGCTGCCAGACTCTCTTGTCCGGTGATTCTAATTCGCCATTGTTCATCGCCACTCCTGGACAAGCAGGAGTCCAATCAGCGGGAGGCGATGTAAGCCGCCTCCCACTTTGCTCAACTGGCTGCTGTGCTACGCGACCTTGGCGGGAGCCTTGGCTTCGAGCGTCTTCTCGCCGCCCACGTTGACTTTGATCTGCTTGGGCTTGGCTTCAGCCTTCTTGGCAAGCTTGATCTTAAGCACGCCCTTGTTGTAGTCCGCGCTCACTTGCCCCGGGTCTACGGAGCTGGGCAGTGTGAACGACCGGGTGAAGCTTCCGTATTGCCGCTCGACGCGACGGAAGTTTTCCTCTTTCTCTTCCTTTTCCATCTTGCGCTCGCCATGGACGGTCAGGGTATTGTTGTCGATGCGGACGTCAATGTCCTTCTCGTCAATGCCCGGGACTTCGAGCTTCAGCGTAATGGTGTGCTCGTCTTCGTAAATGTCCACCGGCGGTGCGAAGCTGGTGGTTGTCAAGGCGTCTTCCGGGCCTTCGGGGCTATACGACTCACGGAAAAGACGATTCATGCGGTTCATGCGGTCTTGCATGGTGGAGAACTCACGGAGAGGCCCCCAACGGGTCAATAGTGTCATAACGCAGTTCCTCCTTGGGGAAATCTAAGAGGAAAAACTTCAGATGGGCTGACTTAGTTCAGAGGACCTGAAAGAGCAAGAAGAGGTAGCTTGCTCAAGAGCAATCGTAGGCTCGTGCGCTACGGCTGTCAAACACTCTCCGAATGCTGGATCTGCTCCTGGGATCGGAAAGAAGGCTTGTACTGTGGCCGCGCCAAAGCAGTCGGCGCCGAGCTTACTGGTCTTGACTCACCGTTCTACTTGCGCCGGCCCCAGATTGTCGGTGTCCCCCATCATCATCAGAGGAATAGAGAAAACTCTCGATCTCATCGATTCGGCTGCTGGCGTCATTGTAGCCAATCTCAATGAGGGCACTCGTATACTTTGATGTAAACAGCAAATAACTCATCAGATCCGAACAGGAAGCCGCATCCCGTCCCAAACTGTTTACAAAGTACTGAATAAGATAAGGCATGTCTTTTTGGTGTTGCTCTGCCAGTTGTGATAAATCGACCGAAGGCGTCATGAGAAATGACGCCAACGGCCGCATCTTTTCACATCCTCGAACACCCGACTGGCTGATTCGGCCACCGCTGAGCAACTGGTTCAACCGCTCAAGGTGCTCGATGTCAGTGGCCAGGTGATCCAAAAACATAACATCGAAAAGAACTCCCATGACTTGCGCTAGCGAAGGGTCTTTCTGATCCGCGGGCTCTTTTTGATGCGTGAGGTTTTCGTCCCGGACACCAATCGCAAAGATCTTTCTTGCCCCCAGTCGTATGACCGGGCTGAGAGGTTGTTGAAGGCGTACGCAACCATCGCCAAAAAAAGCCGTCCCTCGAGCGGCCTTAAGTTTTACAGGCTGAAAGACCAAGGGAATGGCAGCCGACGCGCAGACATGGTCGACAGTAATTCTTGTCGCAAGTGTCACTCGCCGGCTTCTGTTCCACATAGGGTGGCCTTTCATTCCTTGAATGAAAAGATAACTTTTCCCTGAGTTATAGTTAGTCGCGGAAATGGCAAGCGCGTAGAGATGCCCACGCTTGATATTGTTGTGGATTCGGTCGCAACGGATGTGTTCGCTCAGAAAGTGCCTCAAAGGAGTCGCGTCTAGTAGAGATCGGGCGTTACCTCCTCCGAGAAGTGCTCCAAAGGAGAGATCTAGTATCCAGGTAAGAGAATTGTGGGCCTGTGATAGAACATCACAGCGAAAGACATCGGATGGTCGGATCTCCGACCATCCCCGTGCGAGAAGTTTGGTCGCCAAAGCAACATTGTCGCTACCCGCGGCAATTGCAGAACCATTGATCGCTCCGGCGGAAGAGCCTCCTATTATAGGAAAAGGATTGCCGTGCGTTTGAACCCGTTTTATCTCGCCAATGCGTTTAAGAACACCGGCTTGATAAGCACCTCGAGCCCCCCCGCCCGTCATCACTAAACCAAGCGCGTTTTCCATTTTCCTACCCCCGCATTGACCTCTCCTCTCGACGAGACTAGAGAACCCATGACACCGGCTGCTGAGGTCCGTTGATCTAGCGAATCCTTGACCCACCGCGCTAACGTGCTCTCTCTGCAAGGGCACGTTAGCGTTAGCGCAGTTTACCTTCTTTCATCCGCGAACCAAGCTGCTCGACAGGAATGCCCTGGATGCTGCTCGGCTTACCCGCACTAGGCAGGGCCGCAACCCGGTTCGCCCGCTCATCAAATCAGGCGGCTGCCGCATGCTTCTTGGCATGACGGGTCGTCGCCTTCGCACGGTGGTGTTTGGCCGTGCCGGCATGTTTGTGCTCACCAGCCGGCTTTATCATCACATCAATCAGCGCCTTTTGGGCATCGACGTAGCTTTTCACTCCTTCCCGCGTTAGCTCTGTGAAGGGCACGAAGGGAAATGGCTTCAGGAGTTCCAGAGACTTGCTTGCCATTTTTACGTTGGCGTTCATCTGCTGCCCGGCCAGATCAACCAGCTTCCTTTGGGCATCGATAAACGTTTCGGTTGCCTGCCGCGCCAGTGCGGTCAGCTCGGTCTTCTTGATTTTCTTGAAGCCGTTGCTGTGCTTGGCGCCGGTGGCCTTGGCGGTCTCGTCGGCAATGACATCCATGAATTTCTTCTGGGCATTGACAAAGTTCTCCATACCTTCTTTGGCCAGCTCCGCCAGGAGCTTAGACTGATACGGCTTCCCGGCCTTGGCTGCCTCCACCCAGGCATGAGTCTGCTTTCCGGCGATCTTCAAAAACTCCTGCTGCATGTGGATGAAAGTCTCCACGCTACGCCGCAGCAGGTCCGTAACAGCATGCGCCGCGCGATGATCTCCGATACGTTCTTTCACGCCGGCCATCAGGATTTCATGCTGCCTTAGTCCGAGCTCAAGCAGTACCTTCTGCCCCTCAATGAAGTTGCTTACGCCCCCCCCGGCTACTTCGCCAAGAATGGCCATCGGCGAGTGCTCAGGATCGGACAGTTGTTGCCGCACGGAGTGCATGACGCTTGCATTCTGCCGCATGGCGAGATCCACGAGGACCCGTTGCGTAGCAAAGAAACTCTGTACGCCCTGTTGGGCCCAATTGGAAAGTAGAGAAACAAAGGACGGTTCCCGAGAATGAGTTAATCCTACCGTTGCCGGCATTTGACACCTCCATTTGGTTCTTCCTATTTATGCTGCATTGCAGCATCACCTAAAATATACGGACTTATGGAGTTTATGTCAATATATATTTTTCCTTTGTGCACTGCAACATAGGGAGGCGGGATCTTGTTGGCGAGTGCAAATTCGTCGACGGCTGCACGAAAGGCTGTCATGATACCTGACTTTCCCATTTTGAAAACTCGTCAACACTACCTGGATCGCGATTGATTTCTCCGCTTGCCCAGTTGTCCAGCAATAAGTATCCGGCAATTCCGAGTCTGCGGATTACCCACGATTGAACATTGAATAATATAGTGACATTCTCGTTTGCCAAGGGAGACACGATCGAGGTCTTAGGATCCTACCGGTCTGGGCCAAAGTGTCTCCCAGACCCAACGGAGTCTGCGATGCCTGAACCTTCTGCCGTTCCTTCTCAGGCTCCTCTTGCATTGGCATTCACGGATATCTCATTCTTTATTCGTGGGTTTAGACAGCTAGAGCGCAAAATCGATGAAGGGCTGCGCTCCGCAACGACTCGTCTACGAACAAGTCAATGAAAATCAAAGATGATGAATCTCTTTGTCTTGCGGCCTTGAATTGGTGTTCCACCCACGATGGAAGGCGCATGGTGCAGAGCGGGTGGTTTGAGAATTTCACGTAACTGCTTGAAAATATGGTGGCCAGGGACGGAGTGGAACCGCCGACGCCAGCCTTTTCAGGGCTGCGTACCACCGCCTTATCCCCATTATTTTTCAACAACTTAACTTTGCGGAGTGACCCCAGTTTTGAGACCATTCTATGACCAGCGCCGATGTTCGCCTAAGCGTTGGCTTGAGAACTGAGCATCAAGGGTTCGAAAGCGTCTTGGAAACCCTGGTTCTAACAGCGATCACTTGCGATCTTGCGATTCTGTACCTTCAGATAGTTCCATTGAGCTACTTGCTTGAAGCGTGAACTGGTCCCATCGGATTCCCTAACTCCTTAAATTATGAGCAGCACTGGTCGGCGGCGTTTCAGAAGTTGTAGACTGTTCAGAATTATCGTGGGGTTGGGGCGGGGATGGAACAATCGGCCAGTTCCGTCGTAGGCCAGTCTTTACCCCTTCGCCTGCCTGCTGATCGCGCACGGGTTCTGCTGAGATCACCAATGCAGTTGTCTCCCACCTCGATCTAGTACAGGTGCTGAAGTCCGTCTCTGCCTGTCTGCGGCGTGAGATCAAGCACGATTTCGCAGCGTTAGCCCTCTACAACGCCGAGCTCCACGAACTACGCCTCCATGCTCTCGATTTCCCTGACGACCCGGCATTTCTCAAGCAGGGGCAACTGATTCCCTTGGTAGGCACGCCCGCCTCCCTGGCGTTTTCTTCGCGGAAAGCTGTCCTCCGCCACCGACCCGATTTCAACGAATTCCCCGCTGACCTCATGAAGCAGGCCTACGCCCGCGGCATAAAGTCCGGTTGCGCGGTGCCTTTGATATGTCACGACAAGATTGTCGGCAGCATGGTGTTGGCGAGCTTGCGCGAATCGGCCTTCACCGAAGACGATGCGGAGCTCCTGACTCAAATCGGGACGCAGGTCGCAATCGCCGTCGACAATGCGCAAAATTTTGAGAAGGCACGGTTCGCACAACAGCAGATGGAACGGGAGCGGGATCGTTCCAAACTCCTGCTCGAAGTCAACAATGCAGTTGTCTCGCATTTGAATTTAACTGAATTGTTGAGATCGGTTTCTCCTCGCCTGCAGGAATTGATGTTCAACGATTCGGTATTCATCGCTCTTTGCAGTCCCGGGGAGACGCTGGAGATGTTGGCAATTGACTTGGGGAGACTCGGGGATGCCCCTTTCAAGGAAGGCATGCGCATACCCATAGAAGGCACTCCCGAGGAGAAGGCCATTAGGACGGGGCGGGGTGTTCTGATGAGGTCGGTTGCCGATATCGAGAAGTTTCCGTCTCCTTGGGTGCGTTATGGCAGAGACCATGGCGTCAGGTCGGGTTGTGTCAATCCCCTGATTGCGCACGGACGTACGCTGGGCGCTTTGGGCATAGTCAGTTTGCGCGACGACACGTTTACCCCGGAGAGCGCCAGATTACTGGAGGAGATCTCCGGCCAAATCGCCATCGCAGTTGAGAATGCCCTGAATTTCGAGAATGCTCGTACCGCGGAGCGGGAAGCAAAACAGGAGAGAGACCGCTCCAAACTGCTACTTGAAGTTAACAATGCGGTGATATCGCATTTGAACCGGAGCGATCTCTTGAAATCTGTCTCAGCCCGGTTACGAGAACTTATGTTTGCCGACTCCGTCTTCATCGCTCTTTGTGCTCCGAACAACACGATAGAGATGCGGGCACTAGACTTGGGGAAAATCGAGAATGTTGCTTTTAAAGAAGGTCTGCGTATACCAATCGAGGGCACTCCCGAAGAGGAGGCTACTAAGACCGGGTGCACGGTTCTGCTGAGGTCAGTCGAGGAGATCCAGAAGTTCACGTCGCCGTGGGCCATTCCTTTTTCGACGCTCCGGAACGTCGATCTTGATGACTCATTTTCAGCGCAAAAACGGGCCGTGATTTCCAAACTTCGCTATGACTCGGCATCGCACGTTTTCTTGCAGTCGAGAAGTAGATTTTGGATCGAGCAAGGGATTAGTGGTTTTGCC
>JAIQFF010000241.1 GCA_020073395.1 Terriglobia bacterium | reverse complement strand
GACGTGGGCACCTTGGTGGGAGGAGAAATACACCAGGGACAAGCCCGGTCCGAAGAGGTAGCTTAACTAGTGACTGGCCGCGCATACGGAAAGTGCAGAAGCAACACGGGTGAACCGGATCGGCCTTGGGAAAAAGCACCTTCTTCCTCCCCCCGGCACCCAGTTTGCTCGCTTACGCCAGGATCGCTGATCCTCTGGCGATTCCACCCGCACGGCTTGGAGTGTGGATACCCACTGAATGCACATGCTACAAACCGTGACTGCTGTAGTTGCCAGCAAACCCATTAATACTAGCGGCTCTCCTGGACGCCACGAAGCCACTGGGCGTGGCATCAAGATTCTTTGATGAAGCGGCCAAGGAGCTGGACCTGTCGCAGGAATCAACACGTGTGATTGTGCGGGGCTTTCGCAACGCGGGATCGAAGACGGCGCGGCCCTGGCCGAAGCGGCTACAAAATAATCGACATTGCCGAACTGGACGGTGGACTTTACAACAAAGAACGGCATCGCCGTTGAGGCGCTCTCGCAGTTCGTTCACCGCAACGGCTCAGTTTACAGATTTCCCAGAGCTGAAAAGAGTGGAGAATGCGGATCTTCTAACCGGCGAATGCGAAATTCTCATTCTAGCCGCGACAAGAACGTAATCACCAGCCAACACCTAAACCAGGTAAAGTGCAATATTCTGGCCGGGGCGCCAACGGACCCACCACTGCAGCAGCGGACGAAATCCTGGCGGACAAGAACAAAGTTATCATCCCTGACATCCTGTACAACGCCGGCGGCGTGACGACACTATTATAGGTGTAAAGACTCCCACCACTCACGGTGTGCGTTTACCATACTATTGATAGTGATATTCCCGAACCTTGAGGTTTTACATAACAGAAGCCGAAGGAGAAAGGCGTTGTCAAATACCAAACTTGAACGTATTGGTTTGTCAGGCAAGCCTACTAGCGGCCAGCCGAGAGGCCCACTGACCTCCCGGGTGTCAGAACGAAAGGATCCAGCGTACCCCGATGGTGCCCCTCGTTCGAGGGTTCGACAAAATCACTTCGAAGAAGGTGATCCGAACTTCATGACATCACTAGCGCGTGGTTTGGCAGTGATTTGCGCGTTCTCCGATCATCGACGCAGCCTCACAATCCCGCAGATAAGCGAGCGGACTGGCTTCTCCCGTGCGGCTGTGCGTAGGTGCCTGTACACTCTGGCAAAGTTGGGCTATGTCGCATCGGGTCCTCGTAGCTTTGAGCTAGAGCCGAAAATTCTCGAGCTTGGTCACGCCTACCTTTCGTCGACGCCGCTTGCTGCTGCGGCCCAACCCACCCTTGATCGTCTGTGCCAGGCAGTCCGCGAGTCGTGCTCAGTCTCAATCCTGGATGGCGATGACATTTTGTACGTGGCGCGGTCATCAACGACGGTACGTATTTTGTCTGTAGATCTTGGCGTAGGGAGCCGATTGCCTGCATATTGCACCTCAATGGGACGGGTTCTTTTAGCCTATCAGTCGCAGGAAGAGTTGCGAGCCTACTTTGCACGAGCGAAGTTCCCTCCTCGTACCAAGCGCACTATTATTTCGCGCGCGAAACTTATGAAAGAACTTGCCGACGTACGCAAGAAGCAGTATGCCATCGTTGATCAGGAGTTGGAGATGGGACTGCGTTCCATTGCCGTGCCCGTCTTCGGAAAGTCAGGGGCGATCCTTGCCGCGATGAATGCGGGAACGCAAGCCGCCCGAGTGTCGATCGGACAACTGAGGGAGACGATATATCCCCAGCTACAGGCGGCAGCAGCGCGCCTTTCTGCACTACTTCGTTAGTCCTTCGAGGCAACCGAACCTCTGTTTTTGTGGCTCTGCACAACAATCTGTAAAAGTGTGCATTGTGCCTCGCTATAATTCAAAACGCACCGGTAATGGTGCTGCTGCTTAGGGGAATTCTCGTGTACAGAAGCGAACCGGGAGCGACCCAGACACCATCATGCAATCGTACCCGTAGTTGTATCGGCTTAGTGAGCCACACGCGGGGCGTTGAGCCGGAGAAAGCAGCTTGTCGACGGTCAATTTCAGGCAGCTCGGTCGTAGCGGTGATGCAACCCGCCCAGGCGTCGCTGAGAGATCACCCGACCTTGAGCTATGGATCGAGTCCTACCAGACGGTGTCTGCTTGCCCAACCCGAGATGGGTCTGGTGGTCATGGTAGTAGGAGACGTAATCAGAGAGGAGCCGCTTGAGATGGTTGTGGTTCGCAAGAACTTGATCTGTCAAGAATCTCGACCGTTGTAACATTGTTACATCGTTTTGAGCTGAAACTCATGAACCCTTGGGAATCTGCTGATTTCAAAAGAGCTCGGGCCGTGCGGAATTTTGACGAGGCACAGTGCGCTGGACGGGCTTCATCACGGCCACTGAGACTGGCGACTACCTCATCGGCGTCCGCGCCAATGGCTTCGGAAGGCTATCAATTAACGACAAGCAAGTTGCGCAGTTGGGCAGAGTCGAAGGCATAGATGCTGCAGTTGGCCGTGCCCACCTAGTGAAGGGCGAGAAGGCCCCACTGAGCCTCGCGTTCGGCACCATGAACGACGTCAAACCGCAAGCGCAACTCATCTGGACGAAGGTCAACGATGGGCCGGCGCCTGAGGCAATCGCCGCGGCAAAAAACGCCGACATCGTGATTGCAGTTGTCGGTATCACGAGCAGACTCGAAGGCGAAGAGATGCCGGTGACCGTTCCAGGATTCCTGGGCGGAGATCGCATCAGCATCGATCTTCCCCAGCCCGAAGAAGATCTGGTTGAAGCTGTTGCAGCCACAGGCAAGCCGCTCGCAGTCGTTCTGTTGAATGGCAGTGCTCTCTCAGTCAATTGGATCAACGATCACGCCAACGCGGTTCTCGAAGCATGATACCCCGGCGAAGAAGGCGGCGCAGCCGTCGCCGAAACGCTGAGCGGCAAGAACAATCCTGGTGGAAAGCTACCGGTTACGTTTTACAAGGACGTCACTCAATTGCCTCACTTCGAAGATTACGGAATGACAAACCGGACTTACCGGTACTTCAAAGGCAAGCCGCTCTATCCGTTTGGCTATGGGCTCAGCTACACAACGTTCAAATACAGCGACCTCAGTGTTCCCACGCAGGCTGTCGCTGCGGGGCAACCTGTCGCCGCCGATGTCACAGTAACCAACACGGGGAAAGTTGCAGGAGATGAGTCCGTCCAGGTCTACATCAAGTTCCCCGCAGTCAAGGGTGCGCCGCAGATCGCTCTCCGCGGATTCCAGAAAGTTCATCTGGAGCCGGGCGCGAGCCAGAAGGTCCACTTCGACCTGAAGGACCGCGATCTGGTCATGGTCACTGAAAATAGTGACCCGATCATTGCCGCTGGTAACTACACCATCAGCATCGGGGGAGGCCAGCCTGATACCGGAGCGCCTACCGTCGCCGGGCACTTCCAGATCGATGGCCAACTGGCGCTGCCCGAATAGGAATCCCGTGTCTTGGTTCGGACCGCCGACTGAATTAAAACACAACCGCATACGAATGAGCGCTTGTTACCAACCGTGACAAGCGCTCCGCGTCGTCTGATTATTCGACAGCAACGTTAAGCGGCTCACGATTGAATATTGTGATCTCGGCAGTGCGGCGGCTGGGAATCAGCCGCCAGTACTCGACCCCTGAGCTGGCATAGCCATGTATTTGCTGAGGACGTCCACCAGACCTTGGTTTGGCACACACTGCTTTGCCGAAAAGGAAGATAGGATGTGATCCAGTTCATTCTCGGACAGGCCTTTGAAAAGGCTGGCGTAGAGCGGCTGCATCAGGGTGCCCGTGTAGAAGCACAATAGGGTCTGACTCATGCACCGTACATTGAGTCGCGCATCCAACTGCGGATCACCAACCACTTGACGGATCTGGTCAGCAAGCTGAGCCGTTGCGTGCTTTACCGGCGTTGGCGGTAGCCACTTCATCCAATCGTCGGTGCCAAGAGCAACCTTCTTACGAAGAAGGTCGCTGATGCGCTCCATGTACGGAGATGCAGGGTCGAGTGTCAGCATACCCATCACGCCAACATCTTTATAATTCCACGTTGTCCAGTGCGTCTCGTGACTTTCAAAGATGCCAATCTGATCATCTAACGCGCGAAGCCGGTCACCACTCTCATTGGCAGGCCCGTTAAAGACAGACCCAAACTCGCCAACCCACAGCGGAACGTTATGCTGCTGGGTGAACTTCGTTCCCTCTGCATCGAGGAAGTTGCGCTCCTGTTTTGCCAGATCCCAGTCCTGAGCACCGCCCGCCGCAGCCGATCGCGGATGGATGGTGCCAGGGTATCGGCCAGGTCCAAACCCAGGCACAGTGTAGTTATGTGAACTGTAGGCGAGGTTATCGTCGAAGGGTTTCTCCAGCCCCGAGAAGTCCCTTGCGTAGTCATCACCTTCAAGGAAGATAATGTGTCTGGAATCGATCTTGCGAATCTCTGTAACCAGGCGCCGGTAGACGGCATTCATGCGGCCGAAATTGGGCCTGTAATTGGGACCCACGTTCCATGGATAGTCGCCTAGGGCGTTGTTCGCACTAGGCTCGTTCAGCACATCGTAGCCGGCGATCACAGCCCTGTTCTTGTAGCGCTGCGCAAACTCCCGCCAAAGGGCAACGAAGCGATCCTGATAGAACGCGACCTTCCAGAAAAGGCTGATGCGCGATGCGTTGTCAGAATGCCAGTGGACATTTTGCCACCCCTGCGCCGAATGAAGGTCCAGAATGACGTAAAGACCATGTCTTTCGCAGTGGCTTAACACCTTATCGAGACGGGCAAAACCCGCCTCTACGTATTTGAAAGGTGCGGCATCATCCTCGAAGTGTCGATAATTAAGA
>JAIQFF010000057.1 GCA_020073395.1 Terriglobia bacterium | reverse complement strand
ACGCCGTATCCACGCTTGAACACGATGCTTCCGTTCTTGATGACGAGCACGGCGGCGCCGGGGCCGCTGTCTGATTTGAGCCCGGCAAGATGTGATCGATCTGCTCTTCCTGTACGGAGCTTCCAGCCATGCACATGGGCAGTGAGGCGAGGCACAACAACCCGATGAGTCCCACCTTTCCACCCTTGGCGAGTCCTTTGCGTCCTTCGCGGTCAGGTGCTTTTACCGCAAAGTTCGCAAAGAAATGCCACAAAGTTCGTAGAGAGGGGCTTTCCTTCTGAAGGATTTCGTGTTGTGCGTGCACCAATCGCTTCACGGCCGGATTCCTACCACCGCCATCATGCGTCCTGTGACTCCTTTTTCCGCGCGATAAGAGAACAGCAAATCGGTGCGGCATGAGGTGCACAACGGCGACACGCTGATGTTCTTTGCCGCCACCCCGGCAGCCATAAGCTGGCGGCGGTTGGCTTCCACCAGATCGAGAAAAATCTTTTTTGGTAACTCGCTGTGGCCGGGAGCGCGAGCCGTCAGAAACAGGAGCGGATACTTCTCGCGGACCGGGTCCGACTCCTCGACTTCGCGGAACAGCTTGCTGCCATATTCAAACTGGGATTCGAACCGGGTACGCACTTCTGGACCGACCGCGTAGCAGCATCCATGGACCCCCGGGCCGATGGCCGCCCTGAGATCGCGAGGACGAGTGCCAAAGCAGCGGTGCATTTCGCCGACACCTTTCTCCGCGATCCGCCTCACCGTCCCCCGCCAGCCTGCATGAAACACCCCTACCGCCCGGCGCTGTGCGTCCACCAGGATGACCGGCAGGCAGTCGGCGGTCAGAATTGCAAACAGCAAGCCCGGTGTTCGAGTAAGCAGACCGTCGCCGGTGAGGCTTGGTTGAGGGATTTCAGAGACACAACGAATAAGGTCAGAATGGACCTGTCGCAGAGTTATCAACGGCCACTCGCGACCCCTCCTGATGGCCCCGAGCTGACGGAGGAAGGCGGCCCGATTTTGTTCCACAGCGCGCCGCGAATCCTCCCGGGTGAAGCCAAGATTCAGGCTTCTCCCCCCATAAACTCTGGAAAGTCCGCCTGATCGAATGCTGAAGCCATGGATCAGCCAGGGAATGGGAGCAAGAGAATCCGCCTGCAGGATATTGCCTGGTATCTTTCGGAGAGCTTTCGCTGGCACGGAAACATCTTAGCAACACGCGCCGTAGTCTGTAACAAATGACAAGTGTGAACTTTGCGCGGTGTAGGCGTCATCGACGGTTTCGAGGGACGCAAAGAAACACATAGAAGAGTTGACCGAGCGGTTTGAGCGGTCGTCCGGGTATAATGCCGCGCTGCGGTTATTGGGAAATTGCCCAGTTGTTTTTGGGTCCTTTTCGCTCTTTGCGGTTAAGAGCTTTTGACCACAAAGGGCGCCAGGAAATCCGCAAAGCGAGAATCAAATCAGACGCAGTCCAGGAGCCTGATACATGCGTGTCCTTATTGTGACGTGTGCCTTGCTGTGCGCTCTGTTTGCCGGAGCCGTAGCCCAGCAGGCCGACTCGTCCACCGACGAAGCCAAGGGAAAGAAGACGAAGAACACGGAAGCAGCGGCCAAGAGTCAAGAGAAGAAGACAGCCGAGAAAGCCCCGGAAGCCAATCCGGTCGAAGAGCAGAAGCCGGCCGGCCCCAAGCCGGGTACCGACAAGGACAAAGAAGAGTTTGATGTCTCCGAACTGCCTCCGGTGGTGACCCATCACCAGATAACCCTGGATGGCAAGTTGCTCAAGTACACCGCCACCACGGGCCGACTCCCTCTCAAGCGTGGCGACGGCAAGGTCGAAGCCGAGATGTTTTTTGTTGCCTACACGCTCGACGGCCAGGACGCGGACAAACGCCCCCTGACCTTTGCCTTCAACGGCGGCCCGGGTTCGGCGACCATCTGGCTGCACATGGGGGCGCTGGGTCCGCGGCGGGCCGGTTTGTTGCCCGATGGCCTGCTGCCGCCAGCGCCTTACCACATTGCGGACAACCCGCACACCTTGCTCGACAAGAGCGATCTGGTGCTGGTGGATGCGATCTCAACCGGCTTCAGCCGCGCCGCCAATGCAGAGTTGTCCAAAAAGTTTCTGGGGGTTAAGGGCGATATCGACGCGTTCAGCGAATTCATCCGGCTGTATCTCACGCGCTACGAGCGCTGGAGCTCGCCGCTCTTCCTGTTCGGCGAGAGTTACGGAACCACGCGCGCCGCCGGCATCGCCGGCAATCTCGCGGACCAGGGCATTTCCTTCAATGGCATCACCCTGCTCTCGACCGCGCTCAGCTTCCAGACGCTTGAGGACACCAAGAGCAACGACCAGCCCTACATCCTGCTGATTCCCAGCTTCACCATGATCGCGGGCTATCACAAGAAGCTGCCGCCGGACCTGATGCAGGACATGGCCAAGGCGCGCCAGGAGTCGGTGCAATGGGCCTCGAGCGAATATGCGCAGGCGTTGGCCAAAGGTGACTCGATCACCCCGGAAGAGCGGCAGAAAGTTATCGATCAAATGGCTCGCTATACCGGCTTGAGTAAAGAAGTTCTCGATCAGGCCAACCTGCGTATCGACGTGCCGAAATTTACTCACTATCTGTTGCTCGATCAGAAACTGCGAGTTGGCCGGCTGGACGGCCGTTTCACCGGCCCCGATCCGAACGGACTGCTGGACACACCGTTCTACGATCCCAGCGAGTCAGCCGTGCTGCCGCCCTTCACGTCAGTCTTCAACAATTACGTCCGGACCGAACTGGGCTACAAGACCGACATGCCGTACCAGGTGTTTCCCGCCGATCAAAACTTCTTTGAGAACTCCTGGAACTGGGGTTCCGGCATCGGCGGCTTCCCCGACACGGCCACGGCGCTGCGCCAGGCGATTGTGAAGAATCCCTACTTGAAAGTCCTGGTGATGGAAGGCCTCTACGACCTGGCGACTCCGTTTTACGCCGCCGACTACACCATTGATCACCTGAATCTGGGGCCGCAGTACAGAAAGAATATTTCTTTCGCTACTTACGACGCAGGACACATGGTGTATCTGCCCGCCGACGGCCTGAAGAAGCTGAAGAGCGACGAAGCCGGATTCATGGAAAAAGCGCTGGCGGGAAACTAACTGTCATCAAGCATGTCATGCTGAAAGATTGTCATGCTGAGCGGAGGCCGACTGGTCGCTCGCGACCGGTCGGGCGGAGTCGAAGCACCCCTATCGTTACTGCGAGTTTGGGTGTGCTGAACCGCCAAGCGACCTTGAGACGTCGGTGGAAGTCATAGGGATCCTTCGACTCCGCATTGCGTTTCGCGTGCGAAACGCAATTCTGCGCTCAGGATGACATGGGCTCTCGCTTGTGCCATGCGGTCGCTTGCTCGTAGGCGTGGGCAACCTGCAGAACTCCGGCTTCCCCCCAATGCGGTCCGATGCCCGTTCCAGTTCACCGCGGCTTTCGAGCAGGCCGTCCTGACTCACATTCTGGCCGCTACGAATCCGGCGCAGGGTTTCCGTTTGGTAAAGGTCCGGTGTGTGAGCGACGAACTCAGCGTGAAAGGCGTACGACTCGGCACTTTGCAGCGTCCGGTCGGTCGGCACTGGCAGCTCTATGTCACGCATTCTCGCTCCCATTGCAGCCAGACCTGAGATCGCGTGATTGATCGCGGAAGCAACTTCCGCATCCAGATCTTCGAAAAAGAATTTCTTTGGGACGCCGATTTGCAGAGGCTGGAGATTTCTTCTCAGCACCGCCACATAATCCTCCACCGGAACATCCACACTGGCCTTGTCCGCGGCATCGTGGCCGGCAATGGCCGCGAAGATCACTGCCACGTCTGCCACCGTACGCCCGATGGGGCCCACGTGATCCAAGGAAATTGAAAGCGGAATCACGCCCCGCGCGCTAACTCGGCCATAGGTAGGTTTCAGGCCTACCACACCGCATAAGGCGGCCGGTTCGCGGACCGAGCCCGCGGTGTCGGTTCCGATCGCGCCGTAGCCCAATCCGGCGGCGACAGAGGTGGCTGAGCCTCCCGAAGAACCACCGGCGATGTGCTCCCGATTCCACGCGTTATGCACTTCGCCGACAGCGCTGATCATCGAACTCGCGCCGTAGGCAAACTCGTGCAGATTCTGCTTTCCCAGCAGCACTGCGCCGGCAGCTTTCAAGCGGCGAACGACTTGCGCATCCTCCGCGGGAATCCGATCCTTGAATAGCAAGCTGGCTGCGGTGGTTCGCACGCCGGCGGTGTCAATCAAATCTTTGAGGGCGAGCGGAATGCCGTGCAGCGGTCCGCGCCAGTCGCCGCGCCGTATCTCGGCTTCGGCCTGGCGGGCCTGCGCCAGGGCGGATTCCGCCGTGATCGTAATGAATGCATTCAGCTTCGGATTGAGCTCTTCGATTCGGGCCAGGCAGGCGGTCGTAAGCTCGACCGGCGAGAGTGAGCCCTGGCGCAGCAACTCGCTGGTTTGCAGAATGGATTGCGGCAGGGATTGTGGGCTCACGGAGACATATTATCGTCTGTGTGGGTCGGACACTCTTGTCCGACGCTTTTGACTTTGATTTGCTGTCCCGGTCCCTGGGGCGTCTGTGTTCACAAATATGTGGCCAGAACGAAAATTCAACGTCAAAGGCGGCGGACAGGAGTGTCCGCCCCACACAGACTTATCCACGCCTTCCCAAAAGCCTATAATCACACCGTTATTTAACATTCCACTCCAGGTGGAGGTTTAGGATAACGCCATGGCACAGATGACTGCGACTCCGGCCGGCACGCAAGGCTTTTTTGTCGATGGCAAATGGATCGAGCAAGGCGACCCAGTCGAAATACGGGCCCCGTATGACGGCAGCGTGATCGCTACTGTCTTCCAGGCGCGGAGGGAACACGCCGAGGCCGCGATTGCAGCCGCGGTAAAAGCTTTCGGCACCACCCGGCGGCTTCCGGCTTTCGAGCGCCAGCGGGTGCTGCGGCGGGTGTCGGAGAACATCACCGAGCGCAAGCAGGAATTTGCCCGCACCATGGCGCAGGAGGCGGGGAAACCGATCAAGGCCGCACGCACGGAGGTCGAACGCGCCATCTTTACCTTCAACGTTGCCGCCGAGGAGAGCACACGGATTTATGGCGAGTATTTGCCCCTCGACTGGCAGGAGTTCACCGCCGGACGCTGGGGCATTGTGCGCCGCTTCCCTCTGGGGCCGATAGCTGGAATCACTCCATTTAATTTCCCTCTGAATCTGGTGGCGCACAAGGTTGCGCCTGCCATTGCCGCCGGCTGTCCTCTGGTGCTGAAGCCTGCGCCCCAAACCCCTCTCACCGCGCTGCTGCTGGCGGAAGCGGTCCAGCAGGCGGGCTGGCCGGACGGCGGTCTGAACGTGCTTCCTCTCTCGAACGACGACGCCGGATTGTTGGTCACGGATGAGCGCATTAAGCTGATCAGCTTTACCGGCAGTGCTGCCGTGGGCTGGCAGATCAAGAAAAATTGCGGAAAGAAGAAAGTCGTCCTGGAGCTCGGAGGCAATGCCGGAGTGATCGTGCACAGCGATGCCGATCTGGCTTACGCAGCCGACCGCTGTGTAGTCGGAGGCTTCTCCTACGCTGGTCAGACCTGCATCTCGGTACAGCGCATCCTGGTGGAGCGCTCCGCCTTTGCCAAGTTCACCGACTTTCTGCTGGAAGGCGTGAAGAAACTAAAGACCGGAGATCCGTTGGATGATTCGACCGACCTGGGACCGCTGATCCGCGAAAGCGATGCGGTTCGCGCCAGCGACTGGGTTCAGGAAGCTGTCCGCGGTGGGGCCCGGCTGCTGTGCGGCGGACAGCGTCAGGGGCCGGTGCTCGAGCCCACCGTCCTGACCGGTACACGCCCGGAGATGAAAGTAAACTGCCAGGAAATATTTGCTCCGGTGGTAACGGTCGAACCGTATGACGATTTCAACCAGGCCCTGAAACAAATCAACAACTCTCCCTACGGCCTTCAGGCAGGATTGTTCACCCGCGACGCCAAGTTGATTTTCAATGCCTACGAAGAATTGGAAGTGGGCGGGCTCATCGCCGGTGACGTGCCGGCGTTCCGCATCGACCACATGCCTTATGGCGGGGTCAAAGACTCCGGGCTTGGCCGTGAAGGGTTGCGTTACGCCATCGAAGAAATGACCGAACCCAAGCTGCTGGTAATGAACCTCAAGTAAAGGTGCGACGTGCTGTACCGCGGCGCAATAATCCAGGGATAAATTTTGCTGAGCTGAACATTTTTGCCATCTGCGAAGGCCGCTATACATCCACCATCGTGTGCCTGTTATAATCTCGGGTTTTATTGCTGCATAGGTTTGCGGTTTATATCCGCATAACTTAACGCTGCACGAACCGGTTGTCTGTCATTCAGGCTTCGCGGCACGGAATGCCCTCTTTCGATGCAGATCTTTCACCGCAGCACGAATACACTCTCGCGGGCGACGATCTATGGCGCCATATTCGTGGTGGCGGCATTGTTTTGGGCTGCGGCGGCGATCCAGCGGTCTCCTTACGTCACCTACGCCGGGGTGCGCCGGCCGCAACCCGTCCCATTCAGCCATCAGCACCATGTCGCCGGGTTGGGAATCGATTGCAGGTACTGTCACACCTCGGTGGAGACCTCCAGCTTTGCCGGTATTCCCCCGACCAAGACCTGCATGAATTGCCACGCGCAAATCTGGACCAACGCAGCCCTGCTCGAACCGGTGCGCGAGAGTTACAAGAGCGGCAAATCGCTGGTCTGGACACGGGTCAATGATTTGCCCGACTTCGCCTATTTCGATCACAGCATTCATATCAACAAGGGGGTAGGCTGCAACACCTGCCACGGTCCGGTGGACCGCATGCCCTTGATGTATAACCAGGCTTCGCTGCAGATGGAGTGGTGCCTGGAGTGTCATCGAGCGCCGGAAAAACATCTTCGGCCTCGCGATCAGGTTTTCAATATGCGTTATGAGGAACCGTCGAGCAGCAAGCCAGTCGAGGTGGATGGCAAGGAGTACACTGACCAGCTCTCTCTGGGGACTGACTTAGTGAAAAAGTACAAGCTGCGTACGGTCACGGACATTACCAGCTGTTCGACGTGCCATCGGTAGAGGTTTGATGGAGGACGGGCGGGGACGCCCGGCCTCCATAGGCTGAGCATGACCATGGAAGATCAAAACGCTAAGCCACGCCGCGAGGACGTCTGCCCCAGCAAGAAGGGCAAGCTCGATCTGGATGCGGCCCGCGACCGCCTTGCCGAGACCCAGGGTCCGGAATACTGGCGCAGCCTGGAAGAACTGGCGGGCAGTCCCGATTTCCAGGAGATGCTGCACCGGGAATTTCCCAAGGGCGCGTCCGAGTGGCTGGAATCGGTTTCGCGTCGCGGATTCCTCAAGCTGATGGGCGCATCGCTGGCTATGGCCGGCATGACCGCCTGCACCAAGCAGCCGCTCGAACCGATTGTTCCTTACGTAAGGCAGCCCGAAGAAGTCGTTCCGGGGCGACCGCTATTTTTTGCCACCGCATTTTCTCTGGGCGGGTATGCCAGTCCGATTCTGGTCGAGAGCAATCTGTATCGTCCTACCAAGATTGAAGGCAACGAGCAGCATCCGGCGAGTCTCGGTGGAACCGATATCTTCTCCCAGGCCTCGATCCTGGGGATGTACGACCCTGACCGTTCGCAGACCGTGACCTACCTGGGTGATATTCGCTCCTGGGGATCGCTGGCCGAGGCCATGCGTGCGCCCCTCAACATCCAGAAAAGTTTGCAGGGAGCAGGCATCCGCATCCTGACCCCGACGATTTCATCGCCGACGCTCGCTGACCAGTTGCAGTCGTTTATCAAGACCTACCCGCAAGCCAAGTGGCATGTGTATGAGCCGGTCAACCGTGACAACGTGCTCGAAGGCGCGAAGCTGGCCTTCGGGCAGCCGGTGGAGACGCGGTACAAGCTGGAGAACGCGGACGTCATTCTCTCGCTCGACGCCGACTTCCTCTATGCGGGGTTCCCTGGCTTCGCCCGCTACACGCGCGATTTCGCCAAGCGGCGCAATCCCGAGGCCGGCGAGATGAGCCGGCTGTACGTAGTCGAGAGCACGCCAAGTTCGACGGGGGCGAAGGCCGACCATCGGCTGCCGGTGAGAGCAGCGGACATAGAACCTTTTGCGTCGTCGATTCTGAACCTGCTTACTAACAATGGTGGGTTCCCGCCTGGATCCACCAGCCCAAAGGGATTTTTTCCCGCCCTCATAAGCGATCTGATCGCTCACCGCGGCTCCAGCGTGGTAATCGCAGGCGACCACCAGCCTCCAGCTCTTCACGCGGTCGCCCATGCCATCAACCAATCATTGGGTAATGTGGGCAAGACGGTCTTCTACACCGATGCCGTAAACGCGAACCCGGTAAACCAGACCGAGTCGCTGAAGGACCTGGTCGCGGACATGCGTGGCGGCAAGGTGGACATCCTGATCATCGTGGGCGGAAATCCGGCCTACGATGCCCCCGCCGACTTCGGATTCGCCGACGCGCTCAAGAACACCAACATCCCGCTGCGGGTGCACCTCGGCCTCTACCAGAACGAGACTGCGGAACTCTGCCAGTGGCACGTGAACGAGGCCCACTATCTTGAGGCCTGGGGCGATGCCCGCGCTTCTGACGGCACAGTGAGCATTGTGCAACCGTTGATCGCTCCGCTGTATGACGGCAAGAGCGCGTATGAACTGGTGGCGATGCTGTCGGGGCAGGCCAATACCGGCGGCCACGAAATCGTTCAGGCCTACTGGAAGACACAGCATTCCGGCGCCGACTTTGACACGTTCTGGAAAAAATCGTTGCACGATGGCTGGGTGGAAGGCACCACCTTCCCACCCCGGCAGGTCGAGAGCAAGACGGCGAGCTTTCCTGCCACGCCGCCACCCGGCGCGAAGGCCATCGAACTCAACTTCCGCCGCGATCCCTCCATCTACGACGGCCAATTTTCCAACAACGGCTGGCTGCAGGAACTGCCCAAGCCGATGAACAAGCTCACCTGGGACAACCCGGTGCTGATGGGCCCGGCCATGGCAGAGCGCATGGCGATCAAAACTGAAGACCTGGTCGAACTAGAGCTCAATGGCAAGAAGGTGACCGCGCCGGTCTGGATTCAGGTGGGCCATCCCGACAATTCCGTGACCGTGTTCCTGGGCTACGGGCGACGCCGCGCCGGCCGGGTAGGTACGGGCGTCGGTTTCGACATGTACCAGCTGCGCACCAGCGCCACCCCCTGGTTTACCAGCGGTGTGGTGATTCGCAAGGCGGGAGGCACTTACAAGCTGGCTTCCACCCAGGGCTACCAGACCATGGACACGCCCACCGGGGCGCGTCCCCTGGTGCGCACCGCGAGCATCGAGGAGTACCGCAAGGAACCCGACTTCGCGCGGGAAGAAGAACCCCCCAAAGAACTGACTCTGTACAAGCCCTATCCGTATGCGGCGGAGCCTTACGCCTGGGGCATGACGGTTGACATGAATGCCTGCGTGGGCTGCAACAACTGCATTGTCGCCTGCCAATCCGAGAACAACATCGCCGTGGTGGGCAAAGAACAGGCTGTCCGCGGCCGCCATATGCACTGGCTCCGTGTAGACGCTTATTACCAGGGCGATCGCGACAATCCCAAAGCCTACTTCCAGCCCGTGCCCTGCCAGCAGTGTGAGAACGCTCCCTGCGAAGTCGTCTGTCCGGTGGGTGCGACCGTCCACAGTAGCGAAGGCCTGAATGACATGGTGTACAACCGCTGCGTGGGGACGCGCTATTGCTCCGACAATTGCCCGTACAAGGTGCGCCGCTTCAATTTCCTTTTGTTCCAGGACTGGGAGACTTCGCAGTACAAGATGATGCGCAATCCGGATGTGACCGTGCGCAGCCGCGGCGTGATGGAGAAGTGCACTTACTGCGTGCAGCGCATCAACCAGCACCGGATCGACTCCGAGCGCGAAGATCGGAAGATTCAGGATGGCGAGCTGCAAACCGCGTGCCAGCAGTCATGCCCGGCGAACGCCATTGTCTTTGGCAACATCAACGATCCCAACAGCCGGGTTTCGAAGCTGAAAGCCCAGGCGAGGAATTACAGTCTGCTGGCGGACCTGAATACCCGTCCGCGAACCACCTATCTGGCGGACATTAGCAATCCAAACCCGGAATTGGACGCAGTGGAAGACTCGCGCGGGGAGCGCAGCTAGAAGATGGACGAGCCACTCCAAAACAAGCGCGCACCAGTCATTGAACCCGGCTACACTTTTGGCTCGGTCACGGACAAGATCAGCGCCATTGTTCTGACTCGTCCCACCTCCAACACCTGGTTCATCGGCTTTGGCGTCATGTTCCTGCTCACCATGATGCTGTTGTTTGCCGTCTCCTACCTGTTTGTCAAAGGCATCGGCATCTGGGGCGTGAACGTTCCCGTGGGCTGGGGATTCGCCATCGTCAACTTCGTGTGGTGGATCGGAATCGGGCACGCGGGTACGTTGATTTCCGCCATCCTGCTCTTGCTGCGGCAATCGTGGCGCAACTCGATCAACCGCTTTGCCGAAGCCATGACGCTCTTTGCCGTGGCCAGCGCGGGAATTTTTCCGGCAATCCACGTGGGACGGCCCTGGGTCGCATACTGGCTCTTCCCCTATCCCAACACCATGAACGTGTGGCCGCAATTCCGCAGCCCGCTGGTGTGGGACGTATTTGCGGTCTCAACCTACGCCACCATCTCGGCGCTGTTCTGGTTTATCGGACTGGTCCCCGATCTTGCCACTCTGCGCGACCGCTCAGAGGAACGCTGGAAGAAAATCATCTACGGCATGCTGGCCATGGGATGGCGCGGCTCGGCGCGGCACTGGCACCGCTATGAAACCGCCTACCTGCTGCTGGCGGGACTGGCCACGCCCCTGGTGCTCTCCGTCCACACCGTCGTCAGTTTCGATTTTGCCGTCGGCATCGTGCCCGGCTGGCACACCACCATTTTCCCACCTTACTTCGTGGCGGGCGCGATTTACTCGGGCTTCGCCATGGTGTTGATGCTGGCCATTCCTATCCGCAAGGTTTACAACCTCGAGGATTTCATCACCGAACGCCATCTGCAGAACTCGGCCAAGGTGATGCTGGCCACCGGACTGATCGTCGCCTACGGCTACGTGGTGGAAGGTTTCATGGGATGGTATGGCGGAAATCGCTACGACGCTTTCCTGCTCTGGAACCGTCTGCACGGACCGTACTCGTTCTTCTACTACATGCTGCTGGTCTGCAATATCGTGATTCCCCAGGTGCTGTGGATTCCAAAGCTGCGCACCAACCCGGTCTGGCTCTTCTTTATCTCGGGGGTCGTGCTGGTGGGCATGTGGCTGGAGCGGTTCATCATCGTGGTGGTCAGCCTGCACCGCGACTTCCTCACTTCTTCCTGGGGTATGTACTATCCCACGCGCTGGGACTGGATGACCTATATAGGAACGATCGGCCTGTTTCTCTCCGCCATGTTCCTGTTCGTGCGCATCCTGCCCATGATTTCGATTTTTGAAATGCGGACTCTGCTGCCCGAAGCGGAGGTCAAGGAATGAAGCGCACCAAGGCTTACGGGTTAATGGCCGAATTTGATTCCGTCCAGACCCTGCTGGATGCGGCCAATCGCACCCGGGAAGCGGGCTACAAAAAGATCGACGCCTATAGCCCATTCCCCGTGGAAGGCCTGGCGGAGGCGGTCGGCTTTCATCACGATGAGGTCCCCCTGGTAGTGCTGATCGGCGGTTTGATCGGGGGTCTGACGGGCTACCTCATGCAGTATTGGATTTCCGCGGTCAGTTACCCCGTCAACGTGGGTGGCAAGCCCTATCACTCCTGGCCGGCGTTCATTGTGGTGACCTTTGAAATGACCATCCTGTTTGCCGGAATCTCGGCCGTGCTGGGCATGCTTGCGCTCAATGGTCTGCCCATGCCCTACCATCCGGTGTTCAATGTGCCGCGCTTCGCCTTCGCCACCAAAGACAGATTTTTCCTGATTGTGTTCTCCTCCGATCCCAAGTACAACCCGACCGAAGTCCGCCGTTTTCTGGAAGGCCTGCGGCCGCGCTCGATATCGGAGGTGCCCGATTAAGCGCCTTTTCCAATTTGTCGAGTTTGGGGTGGAGCAGCGCTTGAGCCCTACATTCAGTGCTGACCGTTTTTCAGCCATCTTCCGAAAGAGCGAGTCATCCCGAGCGCGGCTCGAGCCGCGCTGGCGCGGCGAGAGCAAACCGAAGGACCCCTACCCGACCACTGACTCATCCGCCCATAGGGGGAAAGGGTTGTGTGGCCTGAAGGCCTGCTCCACCCTTGCCTGGTTCACCATCCTGCTGGCGCTAGCTGGCTGCCGTCAGGATATGCACGACCAGCCGCGCTTCAAGCCTCTGGCCGAGAGCGATTTCTATTCCGACCTGCGCTCGGCGCGACCGCCCGTCGAGGGCACTGTCGCCCGCGGCCAGTTGCGCGAAGACAGCTATCTCTACACCGGAAAGATGGGCAACAATCCCGGCGACTATATGCCGTTTCCAGTAACCACCGAAGTTCTAGCGCGCGGACAGCAGCGCTACGACATTTACTGCGCGCCCTGTCATTCCCGCGTAGGCGACGGCAATGGCGTGATTCCGTCGCGTGGTTTTCCGAGGAAGCCGCCTTCTTATCACATCGAGCGTCTGCGCAAGGCGCCGCTCGGATATTTCTTTGACGTGATCACCAACGGCTTCGGTTCGATGCCCGACTACTCATCGCAAATCGAGCCCCGAGATCGGTGGGCCATCGTGGCCTACGTCCGCGCCCTGCAATTGAGCCAGGACGCTACCGCCGCCGACGTTCCCGCTGGACAGAAAGTCCCATCCGAGCCGCCGCGGTTTGAGGAACTGGGTTCGGGCGCCACTCTGCCTGTGGTCGAAAACAAGCCTGCGCACGAGGAGCCGAAATGAATACGGTTCCCATGCGCAACCTCGATCTGATGGCACCGCCGGTGGTGAAGACTATCCAGCAGCGCTCCTTGCTGGTCGGTGTGGTCTTCAGCCTCATCGCCGGGTTGGGCGCGTGGCTGCGCCCCGACGAATTCTTCCGCGCTTATCTGATGGCTTTCATGGCATGGCTGGGTGTGACCCTGGGATCGATGGCGATTCTCATGCTCCGTCATCTAACCAAAGGCGCGTGGGGGATGGTTATCCGCAGAATTCTGGGAGCGGCCATGCGTTGCGTGCCGCTGATGGTGGCGTTGTTCATCCCGCTGCTGTTTGGCATGCGCAGGCTGTACATCTGGGCCCGGCCGCTGGATGGCATTGCGGACAAGCACTTGCGCGAGCACTTGCAGGAAATCACTAAAACTTACCTTACGGTCAATGGGTTTATCGTTCGGGCCGCGATCTGTTTTGCCATCTGGTGGGCGCTGTCGTTTTTCCTGACCAAGTGGTCGGCGGAGCAGGACCATCCGCCCACGCGCGACAACAGCGCGCGCTTCAAGGCGCTCAGCGGACCGGGGCTGATCCTCTACGGCTTCACCATCACTTTTGCCGTCATCGACTGGGTCATGTCGATCGATCCCAGCTGGATTTCCACCATCTTCGGCCTGTCGTTTCTGATTGGGCAAGTGCTGTCGGCGCTGTGCTTCGCCGTAGCGGTGGAGCGGATCCTGTTCCGCTACAAACCCATGTCGGAGTTGCTGAAGCCGGAACAGGTGCACGATCACGGAAAATTCATGCTGGCCTTCATCATGGTGTGGGCCTACTTCTCTTTTTCACAGTGGCTGATCATCTGGGCGGGAAACCTACCCGAAGAAATTACCTGGTACATGCGGCGTCTGCATGGCGGCTGGGGGTATGTGGGCCTGTTCCTGGTCTTGTTCCATTTCGCGGTGCCGTTCGTGTTGTTGATCTCGCGTCCGTTCAAACGCGACATCACGCGCCTGGTCTGGCTGGCATCGTGGATCCTTCTGATGCGGTACGTGGACTTGTTCTGGGTCATCGAGCCCAACTTTTCGCAGACCTTCAACGTTACCTGGTTGGACATCGTGGTCCCGATTGCGATGGGAGGACTGTGGCTGGCGTATTTCTTCCGTAATCTCAGCTCGATGCCACTGGTCCCGGCCTATGACGTTTTTGCGGTCGAGGTTCTAGAAGCGGCGCACGAGTAGATGGTCGAGTAAGCACGTGATGGCTGACAACATTCACATTGACGGGCACAACGAGGAAGCAGAGTTTGAGCGCGAAGACCTCGGGGCAAAACCTGTCATCCTCTTTCTGGTCGGGCTGACGGTCGGGTGCCTGCTGGTTGCTCTCGCCCTGAAGGGAATGTACAGCTACCTCGACGCGAAGGAAGCTCGCCATCAACCCGCGCCCAATCCGTTAGTGCAGCAGACCACGAAGGACATGCGGGCGGTTACGCCGGGGGACATCACGAAATTCCCCCAGCCGCGCCTGGAAACCAATGAGCAGAGAGAGATCACCAGCTTTCGGATGCAGGAAGAACAGACGTTGCACAGCTACGGTTGGGTCGATCAGTCAACCGGCGTGGTACGGATACCCATTGACCGCGCCATGGAACTGCTGGCGCAGCGCGGACTTCCCACCCGGCCCCAGGCGGGCACGGTTCCGCCGTCAGAAGTGAATATGGGAAGAGAAGCGGCGCGGCGGTCAGATACCAGTCGCCAAACCGCGAAGAAGAAGTAGTTGGGAGAGAGGGAGCGGCTGGGAAGGGCACGACTTTAGTCGTGCCGAAAGAAGTTGAGGATCCGAGCGGCTTTAGCCGCTGAGGTTTGCTGTAGCGATCGAAGAGAATTAAATGCTGAATATTGCAACCATGTCGAAGCGGATTCTAGCCGCCATTATTGTGGCATTGCTTATGGCTTTGCCCTCCTACGGACAGGGCATGACCAAGGGCATCATGTCGCCGCCGGCGAACGTGCGTCCGCCGGGCTTGCAGAATGTTGGCATCGAGCAGCATCTGGATGAACAGATTCCCGCGGACCTCAACTTCCGAGATGAAACCGGCAAGCCGGTCCGGCTGGGAGATTACTTCGGCAAAAAGCCGATGATCCTCAACCTGGTCTATTACAACTGCACCATGCTTTGCGGCGAGGTGCTCAGCGGCCTGGAAAGCGCGCTACGAGTTCTGAAATTCGACGTGGGAAAAGAATTCGACGTCCTGACTATAAGCTTCGATCCGCGCGAAACGCCGGACCTGGCTACAAAAAAGAAGGCCGAATTCCTGAAGCGTTACGGACGCGCCGGGGCTGCCCAGGGCTGGCACTTTCTCACCGGTCCGCAGGAATCGATTGACGCGCTGACCAAGGCCGCCGGCTTTCAGTACCAGTACGATCCCAAGACCGGCCAGTTTGCGCACGCCACCGCCATCATGGTGCTTACGCCTGAGGGCAAGATCGCCCAGTACTACTACGGCGTCGAGTATGCGCCCAAGGATTTACGCCTGGGATTGATCCAGGCGTCCGAGAACAAGATCGGCACGCTGGCAGACCAGGTATTGCTGTACTGCTATCACTACGATCCAGCGACCGGCAAGTACGGGGCAATTATTTCGCGCGTGCTGCAACTTTCGGGACTGGCAACCATACTGGGGTTGGGGATTTTGATGACCGTCCTGATCCGCATGGGATCAGGACACAAGCAGCCTGCGGCAAGATGAGTTGTTTCGATTACAGAGAGGTAAAGTCAAAGGCGGCGGATAAGAGTGTCCGCTTCACACTGGGAGTGCTGACGACTGACGACTGACTATGTTCGATACTTTTCCACTTTGGCCCACACGGGCCTCGACCACCGCCGGAAGCGTAGACGCGCTCTTCATCTTCCTGGTCACTTTGTCCGCGCTCATGAGCCTGGTGATTTTCACCATGATTATGGTGTTCGCGGTCCGTTACCGCCGGCGCAAAGGAGTCGCAGCCGAGCAGATCGAAGGCTCGACCGCGTTGGAAGTGACCTGGTCAGTGATTCCCCTATTTATTTTTGTTGTGATCTTCGTGTGGGGTGCGGTGATCTACTTCAAGGAACGCACGCCTCCGCGTGGCGCTACCGAGGTGTACGTCGTCGCCAAGCAGTGGATGTGGAAGCTGCAGCACGAAGAAGGCCAGCGTGAGATCAACGAACTGCACGTGCCCCTGGGCCGTGACGTAAAGATGATTCTGACCTCGCAGGATGTGATCCACAGCTTTTACGTTCCCGCCTTCCGGATCAAGCAGGATGTCCTGCCCGGCCGCTACACCACGGCCTGGTTCCGTCCCACCAAAGCGGGGACGTATCATCTCTTCTGCGCCGAATATTGCGGATCGCAGCACTCTGGAATGATTGGACAGGTGGTCGTGCTGGAACCGGCGCAGTATGAGGTCTGGCTTAGTGGCGGCGGCGCCTCCGGAACAATGGCGTCGAACGGCCAGAATATTTTTCAGCAACTGGGCTGCTCCACCTGCCACCGCTCAGATACGCAGGGCCGCGGACCAGATCTGGTTGGGCTGTTCGGCAAGCCAGTGCAATTGGAAGACGGACGCGTTGTCACGGCCGATGAAAACTACATTCGGGAGTCGATTTTGACGCCGGGCGCGAAGGTGGTGAGCGGATTCAAGCCCATCATGCCGGTTTTTCAGGGACTGGTGAGCGAAGAACAGCTCAACGCCCTGGTGGCTTACGTAAAATCATTGAACCCGAGTCCCTCGGGAGCGGCGGGCGGCCCGACGGTGGTTCCGTCAGGCGCGAAGCCGCAGGAACCGAAGGTGCAATAGCAATGGCCACGGCAGCAATCACCGCGGAACGCGAGAATTATCTCAACCAGGAATATGGCATCAAGTCCTGGCTGCTCACGGTCGACCACAAGCGCATCGCGCTGCTTTATCTGCTGTCCATCACGTTCTTCTTCTTCATTGGAGGATTTTTTGCCCTGCTGATCCGGTTGGAGTTGCTGACTCCGGCGGGCGACCTGGTGCAGGCCGATACTTACAACAAGCTCTTCAGCATGCACGGCCAGGTGATGATTTTCTTTTTCCTCATCCCCTCTATCCCCGCTGTGCTGGGCAATTTCCTGGTGCCGCTGATGATCGGCGCCAAGGACCTGGCCTTCCCCCGCATCAACCTGCTGAGTTGGTATCTGTACATCATCGCCGGCGTTCTGATGGTGCACTGCATGCTCACGGGTGGCGTGGACACGGGCTGGACTTTCTACACGCCCTTCAGCACCGCCTTCAGCAACACCAAGGTCATCGAGGCTGGGTTGGCCATCTTCATCTCGGGATTTTCCTCGATCCTGACCGGGCTGAATTTCGTGGTCACCATCCACCGCATGCGGGCCCCGGGGATGACCTGGGACCGTTTACCCCTGTTTATCTGGGCACACTACGCTACCAGTATCATCCAGTTACTCGGGACGCCTGTGGTCGCCGTGACCCTGGTGCTGGTGGTCCTCGAACGCGCGCTCCACCTCGGCATCTTCGATCCTACGCGGGGCGGCGACCCTCTTCTGTTTCAGCACTTGTTCTGGTTCTACTCCCATCCCGCGGTTTACATCATGATTCTGCCCTCGATGGGAGTGGTCACCGAAATTATTCCGTGCTTCTGCCGCAAGCGCATCTTCGGTTATAAGTTCGTGGCCCTGTCGAGCATCAGCATCGCCGTTTTCGGCTTCCTGGTCTGGGCCCACCACATGTTCGTGGCCGGAATTTCGCTCTATGCGGCACTCATCTTCTCCGCCCTCAGCTATCTGGTCGCGGTGCCTTCGGCCATCAAGGTCTTTAACTGGACCGCCACCATGTACAAAGGCTCGATTACGTTCTCCACCCCCATGTTGTATGCCTTCGGTTTCGTCGGTCTGTTTACCATGGGCGGCCTGACCGGATTGTTCCTCGCTGCTTTGGGACTTGATGTGCACGTGACCGACACCTACTTCGTGGTGGCCCACTTCCACTACATCATGGTGGGCGGCGCGCTCATGGGCTACCTCGGCGGCATGCATTTCTGGTGGCCAAAAATTTCCGGCCGGATGTATCCCGAGTCGCTGGGCCGGTTGGCCGCGCTGATCGTGTTCCTTGGATTCAACCTGACTTTCTTCCCTCAGTTCATTCTGGGCTACCTGGGGATGCCGCGCCGGTACTGGCAGTATCCGCCGGAATTCCAGGTCTTGAACGTGCTGTCCACAGCCGGGGCCACCGTTCTTGCCGTCGGTTACCTTCTGCCGATGGTGTATTTTCTGTGGTCCATGCGCTACGGAAAAGTTGCTCCGGACAATCCCTGGGGCGCCTCCGGACTGGAGTGGATGACCACTTCGCCGCCTCCAACTTTTAATTTTGACCAGCCCCCGGTGGTCAATTGGGAAGCTTACGATTACGAGCACATTCCCGCTCCGCAGGAGGCCCGCAGTGGCGGATAGCCCGATCGCGGTGGAACACCACAATCCGGCGCTCAAGCACCACTTCGCCGACATGGAGCAGCAGCGTGAGGCTTCGTCCCTCGGGATGTGGCTGTTTCTGGCGACCGAGATCATGTTTTTCGGCGGCATGTTCTGCGCCTATCTCATCTACCGCCTCTGGTACTTTCCCGACTTCGGGGCTGCCAGCAACTCGCTCGACATCACTCTGGGCGCAGTGAACACAGCCGTGCTCATCTGCAGCAGCTTGACTGTGGTGATGGCGGTACGCGCTGCCCAATTGGGCAAGCGTCAGCAGCAGGTGATCTATCTGGCCCTTACCCTGGTTTTGGGTCTGGCTTTCCTGGGGGTCAAAGCCGTCGAGTGGACCAGCAAGTTTAAGGAGCACCACATCCCCGGCCCCACTTTCAATTTTGAAGGCAGCATTCCCAGCCATCCTGACCAACCTGTGGACCAGCATCACGCGCAGATTTTCTTCTCGCTGTACTTTGCCATGACCGGCATGCACGCCCTGCACATGGTTATCGGGGTCGGGATTTTCAGCTACTTGCTCTACCACGCGTGGAAGGGCACGTACACGCCCGAATATTACACACCGCTCGAAAACTCCGGCCTGTACTGGCACTTTGTGGATATTGTCTGGATTTATCTGTTTCCGTTGCTGTATCTGATAGATCGCAAGAAATAAGCTCGGAAGAAGTGAGGCGCGCCATGTCAGAACACGTCGTCTCCGCGAAAACCTATATTGCAGTCTGGCTGACGCTGCTGGTCCTGACCGGCGTGACCGCCGGCGTCGCTTTTATCAATCTGGGGCCGTTCAATACCATTGTGGCCCTGGTAATCGCAACCTTCAAGGCGCTGTTGGTCGTCCTGATCTTCATGCATGTCAAGTACACCAGTGAAAAGATGGTCAAGGTGGTGGTGGTCTCGGCGGTCTTTTTTCTCCTGTTGCTGCTGGGGTTGAGCCTGGCGGACTATACTACCCGGCTGCTGTAATGCGATTCGCGATATACTCCGTCGTCTGTGACGAATACATAATGACGAGGTGATGCGATGGCGTTCTGCAATTCTTGTGGCGCAACCCTGGACACCGGAGCAAAGTTTTGCAACAAGTGCGGCACCACCCAACCCGGCGCCGCAGCCGCTTCCGTGACTCCCGTACTCACTCCCGCCTCCCCGCAGAAGAGTAGTAGCGCGCTCAAGATCATTCTGATCGTCGTGGCGGCGATTATAGTTCTCGGGATCCTGGGGATCGGGGCCGTCTCCTTCATCGGTTACCGTATTGCGAAGCGCAGCCGAATTCACAATGAAAATGGGAATGTGCGCGTGGAAACACCCTTCGGGACCATGGATACCTCTACCGACCCTGACGAGGCTGCTCGCAACCTGGGCATTGATTTATATCCCGGAGCGGAGGTGGTCAAGGGCACGACGTCTAACATGACCATGGGCGCGATGCATACGGCCACCGCGGATTTTGAGACCGGTGATCCAGTCAGCGCCGTGAGCGAGTTTTATAAATCGAGGCTTCCCAACGCCAACGTGGTCTCCACGAGTGGCGACCGCTACGCCATCATCTCCACCGACAAGAAAAACATGCTCACCATCAACATTGAGCCGAAGGATGGCAAGACCAGAATTCATATCGCCAGAGTCTCCGGCAAAATGATGAACGGCGGCGATTCCGACAATTGAGCTTGTCGCCACGCCACTTAAGAACGTGTGGGGGCGAACACTCCTGTCCTGAGCAAAGTCGAAGGGAGTGTCCGCCCCACACCTTTGTGAACCAGGAATCATGCCCGAGAAATACGTAGAGATCGCCAGCGCCGCCCGCAACTCCGTGGTGGACGCCGCCGCGCTGGACCAGGCCTTGCGTCGTCACCTCCGCGGCGACGTCCGTTTCGATTCCTGCAGCCGCGCCCTTTATGCCACCGACGGCTCCAACTATCGCCAGGTCCCCATCGGCGTAGTTCTTCCTCGCGACGCCGATGATGTCATTGCTGCCGTCTCGCTGGCGCGCGAATATGGCGCTCCGCTCTTATGCCGTGGCGGCGGGACTTCGCTGGCCGGACAGTGCTGCAACTTGGCCCTGGTGCTGGACTTCACCCGCTACATGGGCAACATCCTGGAAATCGACCCGCAGCAGCGCACTGCGCGGGTGCAGCCCGGTGTGGTCCTCGACCACCTGCGCAATGCGTCCGAAAAGCATCACCTGACATTCGGACCGGACCCGGCCAGTCACGACCGCTGCACCCTGGGCGGCATGATCGGTAACAACTCCTGCGGCGTGCATTCCGTGATGGCGGGAAAGACCGACGACAACATCGAAGCTCTCGAAATCCTCACCTACGACGGTCTGCGGACGAGAGTAGGCAAGACCAACAATGCGGAACTGGAGCAGATCATCCGTGACGGCGGCCGGCGAGGCGAAATCTACGCTGGCCTGAAAACACTTCGGGACCAATATTCAGATCTCGTACGCCAGCGCTATCCCAATATTCCCCGTCGAGTGTCGGGTTACAACCTCAACTTCCTGCTGACCGAAAATGGTTTCGATGTGGCCCGAGCATTGGTCGGGTCCGAAGGCACCTGCGTCTCGGTGCTCGAAGCTACGTGTCGGCTGGTGGAGAGTCCTCCGGCGCGGGTGCTCCTGGTGATCGCTTATTCCGATATCTACCAGTGCGCCGACCACGTGCCCGACGTTATGGCCCACAAGCCAATCGGCCTCGAAGGCATTGACGACCTGCTGGTGGAATACACGCGGCGTCGAGGCATCAATTCAGAAGGACTGGCGCTGCTGCCTGAGGGCGGCGGCTGGCTGCTGGCGGAATTCGGCGCCGACAGCATCGCCGCGGCTGAAGCTCAGGCGTCCGGCCTGATGCAAGCCCTGAACCGCGGCCCGAACCCGCCCAACCTGCGGCTGTTCACCAACCGGGAGCAGGTCAGGCGGGTGTGGGAAGTGCGCGAGTCCAGCCTGGGTGTGATTTCGTATGTCCCTGGCGAACCCCTGACCTGGGAAGGCTGGGAAGATTCTGCCGTGGCTCCGGAAAAACTCGGCAAATACTTGCGCGAGTTGCGCCAGCTGATGAGCAGCTTCAACTATCGCGGCACGCTCTACGGACACTTTGGCCACGGCTGCGTCCATAACCGCATCAACTTCGATCTGCAATCCGCGGAGGGCATTGCCAAGTTCCGAGAGTTCATGGGTGCAGCCTCCGACCTGGTGGTCAGTTATGGCGGATCGCTTTCGGGCGAGCACGGTGACGGCCAGGCGCGTGCCGAACTGCTGCCAAAAATGTTCGGGCCGGAATTGTTGCGGGCCTTTCGCGAATTCAAAGCCATCTGGGACCCGGCCTGGAAGATGAATCCCGGTAAAGTGATCGAGCCCTACCGCATGGACGAAAATTTACGTCTGGGCGCCGGCTACAAGCCTTGGGACCCTGAAACTCACTTTCAGTTCCCCCAGGATCGCGGGAGCCTCGCTCACGCTACCTTGCGCTGCGTCGGCGTCGGAAAATGCCGGCGCGAAGAAGGCGGCGTCATGTGCCCCAGTTGGCGCGTAACCCATGAAGAAGCGCACTCCACTCGCGGACGCGCGCACCTGCTCTGGGAGATGGCCAAAGGCGACGTGATCCGCGACGGCTGGCGCGACGAGAACGTAAAACAGTCTCTCGATCTGTGCCTTTCGTGCAAGGGCTGCAAGAGCGACTGTCCGGTGGGTGTTGACCTGGCCACCTACAAGGCCGAGTTTCTCTCGCACTATCACGAAGGCAGACTGCGCCCCCGCAGCGACTACGCTTTCGCCAACATCGACATCTGGGCGCGGCTCGCTTCGACCGTACCCGGACTGGTGAACCTCGCCACCCAATTGCCTTTGCTGCGGGACATTGCCAAGTTCGCGGCGGGAATGCCGCACCAGCGCAGCGTTCCTGCTTTTGCGCCTGAAACCTTTCGTGCCTGGTTTGAACGGAGCACGCCCGAGCGCAGGCAGCCGCCGAATCCCGAGGCCGCGCTGGTTATGCTCTGGCCGGACACCTTCAACAATTACTTCCTGCCCGATACCGCCAAGGCAGCGGTCGAGGTGCTGGAAGCCGCCGGATTTCGTGTGGTCATTCCCGAGTCCATTCTTTGCTGCGGTCGCCCGCTCTACGATTTCGGCATGCTCGATCGGGCCAAGCGCCTGCTGCTGAAGATTCTGGACACGCTCGCTCCCGCAATCGAAGCCACGATTCCAATCGTCGTTCTGGAGCCCAGTTGCGCCGCCGTCTTTCGCGACGAGCTGATCAATCTCTTCCCCAAAGATGAGCGGGCGCACAAGCTGTCCCGGCAGACGTTCCTGCTCAGCGAATTTCTGGAAAAGAAAGCCGCCCACTTTCAGCTTCCGAATCTCCCTGCCAAAGCCCTCGTGCACGGCCACTGCCACCACAAGTCGCTGATGAAAATGACCGATGAAGAGTCGGTTCTACGAAAAATGGGTATCGACTGGAGCGCTCCGGCGCCGGGCTGTTGCGGCATGGCCGGCTCGTTCGGCTTCGATGAAGAGAAGTACGGCGTCTCGGTGGCGATCGGGGAGCTGGAGCTTCTGCCCGCCGTCCGCGACGCGGCGCCCGACAGCCTGATCATCGCCGACGGTTTCAGTTGCCGCGAACAGATCGCGCAATGCACTGACCGCCATGCTCTGCACCTGGCCGAAGTGATCGCAACCGCCCTGAAAGGGCCACTCCAGCCCGATGGCACGTATCCCGAGCAGCCTCAGGTCGATAAGCGGCAGACAGAACTGGATCGTTCAATGAAGCGGGCAGGGTTGGCAGTAGCAGGAGTCGCCGCCGGCGCAGCGCTGCTGTGGTGGCTCAGGGGGAGGAAGTAGCCGAATGTAGGCGCGAGCGTCCCGCTGGTACGTCCCGAACCACACCCTCAGGCAAAAGTTCAAAAACTGACCCACCGCGTCCTTACGGAACTGCTTGACCGAGCCTGCCCCTGGCGCTATCTTGTCTCTGTCCTGGCCTGAGGCCAGGATCAATTCTCTTCAGGAGGCGCCTATGTCTGCCATGTTCACGCGGAAGAATAGGTCTGTCTCTGCCCTGCTTTCTAAGCGCGCCCAGCCTTAATCCCGGCGCTTCGGAATCCTGCACGCGGATTCAGATCTTCTTCCACCCCATCGCTATCTCCTGGACACAGCGGCCGTACATACGACGGCCACAGTGTCCTTCATCGCATCGGGAGCCAGCCAGCGGACCGTCTCGGGCGGTCCCGGAGGAAGGAGTTTTCCGACATGGAGTTCAAGCAACGCACCGCAGACTTTTTGTCCACACGCATCGCAGACCTGGGGTGGAATTCGTTCTTCGAAAGTTATTTTGCGGAGTTCAAGCAGTTCGGTCTCCTCCCGGCCCGCGTTGTCGAGGAGTTCAAAGGCTTCTATCGGGTGAGGTCGGCTCAAGCAGAGTACCTGGCGGAAAGCGCGGGCAAGCTGCAACATCAGGCCGTCAGCCGGGAGGACCTTCCTGCGGTGGGGGACTGGGTTGTGGCCATGGCGCGTCCGGAAGAAGGGCGGGCGCGGATCGAGCACATCCTCCCGCGGCAAACCAAGCTTTCCCGCAAAGTTGCGGGGCGGGAGATGAGCGAACAGATAGTGGCCACGAACCTCGACACGGTGTTTGTGGTGAGCGCGCTGAATCGCGAGTTCAATCTGCGGCGCATTGAACGCTATCTGACCATCGTGTGGGACAGCGGCGCGCGGCCCGTCGTCCTGCTCAATAAGGCGGACCTCTGCCTGGACGCGGCCGCGCACGCCGCGGATGTGGAAAGCATCGCCCTGGGAACTCCGGTGCATTTGCTGAGCGCTCTGGCGAAGACTGGCCTCGAAGCGGTGCGGGCGTATCTGGCACGTGGAACGACGGCCGCGTTTGTGGGCTCGTCCGGTGTCGGCAAGTCCACCATCATTAACGGGCTCGCGGATGCAGCGCTTCGGGTGCAAGCGGTGCGCGAACAGGATGACCGGGGGCAGCACACCACCACCTCGCGCCAGATGATCTTTCTTTCCGGCGGAGGCATGCTGATCGACACGCCGGGGATGCGCGAACTCCAGCTCTTGAACCATGAGCAAGGCGCGGCGCAGGCGTTTGAGGACATCGCAACTCTCTCTCAGGGATGCAAGTTTCGGGACTGTAGTCATCGCGGCGAGCCGGGATGCGCCGTGGACGCCGCTGTAGAGGAGGGCGAGCTGTCGTTCGAACGGCTGGAGAACTATCGCAAGCTATTGGCTGAGCTTCGCTTTCAGGAACGCAAGATGAATCCCGAGGTAGCGCGGCAAGATAGAGAGAAATGGAAGAAGATCCACAAAGCCATGCGCAACCGACCGGAACGATTCTGAAAATCAAGACCGATTCTGAAAACTAAGAATGTGAACGGAGGATCTGTTCGGCTCGTCGAAGATCTTCCTCCGTGTCCACACCCACAGTATCGTACTGGGTCTCGGCCACATGAATCCCGATGCCGTTCTCCAGGAAACGTAGCTGTTCCAGGCGCTCGCTGCGCTCGAGTGAGGACTCAGGCAGCGCGACGAAACGGTCCAGCGCGGCCTTGCGGTAAGCATAGAAGCCGAGATGTTTGAAATACTTTGGTCCAGCGCCATCGCGGTCGTAAGGGATGGTCGCGCGAGAGAAATAGAGAGCGCGTCCTGCCGAATCAGTCACCACCTTTACCGCGCTGGGATTGTCGATGTCGGCCGGGGCTGCCGCCGTCATCAGCGTTCCTACCTGCACCGAGGGATCTTGCATGACCTCAATCAGCCCAGCGATGTGTTCCGCCCGGGTCATGGGTTCATCACCCTGGACGTTGAGGTAAACATCGGCTGCAACGGATTGCGATATCTCGTGCACCCGTTCCGTCCCGCTGCGGTGCGCAGTCGAAGTTATTTGAGCATTCCAGCCGTGGCGTTGGCAGACGCCCATAATCTCATCCGAGTCGGTGGCGATGATCACGTCGCCGTCATGCAGCAGGGGCGAAGACCGGACCGCGTCGTAAACCCAGCCAATCAGGAGTTTGCCGGCAATTTCGCGCAACGCTTTGCGCTCCAGCCGGGTGGAGGCCAGACGGGCGGGGATGACGGCAACGGTTCGCATCGTTTATCGCTCACCCATCATATGACACGTCAGGCCACCGGCGACGGATGGGAGCCCTGAGTTGGTGGAGGACGGGCATCCCCGCCCGTCGAGCACGGGCCATCTGCCTGACGGGCGGGACGCCCGTCCTTGCACGGACTTCCAGCCAGAACCAGCCTCCGAAGGGCATCTCCAGCCTGTTCACTTCCCGGTGACTGGCGGCTGACACTGGTGGAACTACGTTATATACTTGGCAACTTGCGGGCCTCTGCCCCCACTGGTTCCGCGCGTTGGGCTCGTGTGTGCAAGCCCGGGGTTGCCTTTAGGAGCTTCCATTCCCCGTCACGGGCCGAGGTCATTCATGGAAGAGTTCTCCCGAGGCCGCCCGGATGGAAAGCCTTCAGACCCCGGCGAAGGTGGTGCGGCCGTGCGCACGCCTTCCAAGGGTGACAGCTCTTCTCCCGGCGCTGCTCCGCCTTCGGATTCGCCAACCCTGATCGATGTCCCCGGCCAGAGCACAGGCGTTCCATCCTCTGACGCTCCGACGATCGTGGACATCCCCGGGAGCGATCCTTCGGACTCGCCGACCATGGTGGACAGCGACGCTCCAACCATGCTCGACGCCAGCCCGTTGCCCGGCAAGCCCGCACCGCCGCGGATACAACGACCCCAGAGCAACGCGTCCATGCTGCAACCGGGAGCGATCCTCGGCCAACGCTACGAAATCCTGCAAATCCTCGGCGAGGGCGGGATGGGCGCGGTTTACAAGGCGCGGGACCGCGAGCTGAATCGCATGGTAGCGCTGAAAGTCATCCGTCCCGACCTGGCCGGCAGCCAGGCCATCATTGACCGCTTCAAGCAGGAACTGCTCTTAGCCACCCAAGTCACCCATAAGAACGTCATCCGGATCTACGACCTGAGCGAGGCCGAGGGCATGAAGTTCATCACCATGGAGTTCGTCGAGGGTGAGGACTTGCGCGGCCTGATGCAGAAGAAGGGAAAGCTTGCCACTGAGGAAGCGGTAGAGATCATGCAGCAGACCTGTCGCGCGCTCGAAGCCGCGCACAGCGCCGGCATCATTCACCGTGACCTCAAGCCGCAAAACATCATGCGCGACAAGGCCGGTCGAATCCTGGTCATGGATTTCGGCTTGGCCCGCACCCTCGAAGGCGACGGCATGACCCAGACCGGAGCCCTGGTCGGCACCATGGACTATATGTCGCCGGAGCAGGCCCTGGGCAAAGATTTAGACCAGCGCTCCGACCTGTTCGCGCTGGGCCTGATTTTTTACGAACTGCTGACCGGCAAGATGCCTTACAAGGCGGACAGCGTAGTGGCCAGCCTGCTCAAGCGCACCCAGGAAAGGGCCGCCCCAGTATCGAGCCACGACGCCTCCATACCGAAACCGCTCAGCAACATCGTTGGCAAATGCATGGAGCCCGACCTAAAGCTGCGCTACCAGAGCTCGGGAGAAATTCTCGCCGATCTCGATGCCTGGCAGGGCGGACGTGCGGCCGCGACCTTACACTTCCCCAGCGGCGTCAGGCCCTGGGGACGGAGCTATCCCTGGCATTGGTTCGGGACCGCGGCGGCCGTCGTGGTCCTTGCAATCGTCGGCTTCATATTCCGGGACACGCTGTTCAAGCCCCCGCCTGCCCGAACCGGGCCGGTAGTTTCTCTGGCTATCCTGCCCTTTCGCAACGCCTCCGGCGATCCCGCGCTGGACTGGCTCGGTCCGAGCGTCGCTGAAATGCTGAGTACGGATGTCGGGCAGTCGGCGCAGTTGCGCACGGTCAGCCCCAACGTTCTGCACCAGATTTTGACCGACCTGCGGGTTGCACCGGCCACCGTGCTTGATCCGACAGCTATTCGCCGCGTTGCTGATTTCAGCAACGCCGACCGCGTGGTTTGGGGGCAGTACGCCAAGTTCGGTGACCAGATTCGCATTGATGCCACGCTGCAGGACATCAAGAACGACCGTTCCATTCCGTTGAAGATTGACGTGTCGGGTGAGAAGGAGATTCCCGGCGCCATCGATCGCCTGGCCGAATCCATCCGAGAGAAACTTGCGCTGCCGGCCGACGTGCTCAAGGAATTGAAGGCCAGTTCCTTCCAGCCGGTTTCACAATCGGTGGCTGCGTTGCGCGCCTACAACCAGGGCATCGGGTTGCAGCGAGACGGAAAGAACCTGGAGGCGCAAAAACAATTCGAGGCTGCCACCAAGGAAGACCCCACATTCGCCCTGGCGTTTTCCCGGCTGGCCCAGGCCTACAGCAATCTGGGCTATGACACTGAGGCGGAGCAGGCAGCGAAGAAAGCCGAGACCTTGGGCCAGGACCTTCCCGAGGCTGCGAAGTATCTGATATCGGCGATTCGTGCGCAGGTCACCAAGAACTATCCGGAGGCGACCAAGGCCTATGAAAATCTGGCCAAGGTTTCGCCGGATAACTCTGACGTTCAATCGGCGCTGGCAAATCTTTACGAGGACGTTGGAAATCTTACGAAAGCTCGCGAATACTACGAGAAGCTCCTGGCCACGAATCCGAAGGATGTCACCGCGACGCTTGAGTTGGGACGCGTGGCCATCAAGAGCGGAGACCCGCAAGGCAGTCTAGATCCCTTGAACCGTGCCTACAGCCTCGCTGTCCAGATGGACAATCAGGAGCAGAAGGCGGCCAGCCTGCACGTGATGGCGGTGGCTTACCGGATGCTAAGCAAGCCTGAGGAAAGCCTGCGCAACGAAGAGCAGGCGCTGGTGATCTGGCGGCAAATCGGTCAGAAGCGCGGCCTGGCCTTCAGCTTGAACGAAATGGCGAGGGCCCAGGTGCTCCTCGGAAAAACCAAAGACGCGCTGGCCAACTTCCAGCAGGCGCTGCAGATTCGCCGTGAAATCGGCGACAAGCGCGGTCTGGGCGACACTTTGATTGACTTGGGCAATCTAGAGGATGACCGCGGGGACCACGATCAGGCGCTGAAAATGTACAAGGAGGCGCTGCAGATCCAGCGAGATCTCGGCAATGAGAGCTTGCAGGCGATTTGCCTGAACAACATCGGGACCGCGTATTCGGAAAAAGGACAGTATGAAGACGCCCTGACCTATTATCAGCAGGCGCTGCAGCTGCGCGAAAAGTCAAAGGTACCGCAGGACATCGTGGAGGCGGTCCACAATCTGGGCGACACTTCGGCCGAGATGGGCCAGTACGACCAGGCCATTTCTTACTATCTGCGCGCGCTGGATTTGCGCCGCAGCATGAACGACCCACGCGGCGCCGCCATTGAATCCTACGGTCTGGGTCGTCTGTTCGATTACCAGGGACGTTTCGGCGCGGCCATCAAGTCCAAGGAAGATGCGCTTAAGATTTTTCGCGATATCAAGGACAAGACTTTCTGGATGGCCAAGATACTAGGCGGACGCGCTGAGTCCCTCATCCTGGCGGGGCGAGGCGACGAGGCGACGGGTAACCTGGAAGAGGGCCTCAACCTGTCGCGCGAGTTGAAGAGCGACGGCATGGTGGCCGAGCTGTTGGGATACCAGGGCGACCAATCTTTTTATCGCGGAGATTTCAAATCGGCGCACGCTTCGTTCGCGCAAGCCCTGCAGGCCGCCATCCGCAGCAAGGAACCGGACACCACGGTGATCGCGAAGGCCGACCTCGCCAAGGTTGAGGTCCAGGAAAAACGGGCGCAGGAGGCGATTGCCAGCCTCCGGCCGCTGATCCAGCAGGCCGACGACATGGGCCTGAAATATGTTTCGGTCGAGGCCTCCATCTCCCTGGCGGAAGCCATGATTCAAAGCCATGACCTCACGCATGCCCGGCAGGAACTGGAGCGCGCCCTGCTGCGATCCGACAAGCTCGGAATGCAGCCGCTGAGCGCCAGGGCGCGTTACTTGCTGGCCGGAATCGTGCAGGAGTCCGGCAACGCGAGCGAAGCACAGGACAATTATCGCGAGGCTCTCCGCTTGCTGGATGCTATGAAGAAAGATCCCGGAGCCGAGAAGCTGCTGGAGCGCGCGGACTTCAAGGCCATCTACGACGCGTCCACTCGCGGCTCGCAGGCAGCCACCAAGTAGAAACGCGACGGATCAAAAAAAGGGGCCGGATTTACCCGGCGCCCTTTTCATTTCCTGCGGTTGAAGCCCCCAGCTTTATTTCACCTGCGTGCTGGCGGTTGAGGTGTTGTTGCTCAACTTCGTGTCGGTGTTGGTACTGGTGACGGTGGCTGTATTCTTGAGCACCGTCCCCACGGTCGAATTCACATTCACCGTGATTTGCAGGGTCGCTCCATTGAGGGACCACCACGACAATGGCGCCAGCGTTCCGAAGTTGCAGCTCACGCTGTTGGGGGTGGTGGTGCACACGGGCTGGGTTGTGGTGCACACCAGCCTCCTGTTGACGATGGAGCAGCTTACGTTTTTTCCCGAGAAGCTCGCCAGCGTGGTGCCGCCGGGAAGCGGATCGGTGATGGTCACGTTCGCCGCCGACGCCGGGCCCAGATCACCCACACCGATGGAGTAGGTGAGTGTGCTGTGATTGGTAACCTTTAGAGGCGCAAGCTTCAGGATGGCCAGGTCAGTAGGCGGAACCACGGTGTAGTCCACGCCCTCGACGTTGGTGTTGGTGCCGCTGTCCTTCGCCGTCACCGTGAACGTCTTCTGTCCCGGTGTGGAAGTATCGACGCTGCCTGTACATGAGAACGCGCCGCGAGGGT
>JAIQFF010000056.1 GCA_020073395.1 Terriglobia bacterium | reverse complement strand
CGTGCCCAAGGGACAGGACGCGCTGGTGCTGGTCTGGTCCAACGGCGGCAACACGTTCCGCGTGTTGCATTCCACAGAGTCTGGCCAGTCGGATAGCGGTTCGTAATCAGTTCACGAAGTTCTCCCCAGGGAGGCGGGCGTTCAGTCCCGTCTCCCATTTTTTCTCAAAGGACCTTTTAGCGCTGATCGCCTTTTTCCGGTTCGACGCGGGTTAGTCGTGCTGGCTGACGGAGAGCACGTTCCCGTCCGGGTCCTTAAACCAGGCCACTTTGTTGCCTCCGGGCGCTGTCCAGATTCCCAGTTCCTGGTCCTGGACGAAGGGATATTTCTCGAAGGCCACACCCCGGCCCTGCAGCCAGCGGACGGCGGCCGTGATGTCACGCACCTCCCAGCCCAGAACGGTGTACGGGGCGGGGATGAAATCCTGCGCCTTGGCGATTCGGATCATAGTTTCGCCAGCCCTCAACACCAGGGCAAACGGGTCGTCGCTGATGAACTGGAATCCCAGTTTGCCCTCGTAAAAAGCCCGCGCGCTGGTGGGGTCTTTAGTAGGAACAAAGCCAATCACCTTGCTTGAAGCCAGCATTTCCGCCTCCCGATCCGGAATCTACGCCCTCGCCCTTGATTATTTACCCACCCTGGGTGAAAAATTGACCTATAATCCGGGTCCTGGTTCATGCCTCCTGAATTCGCTCTCTCAGGGGGGGGCGAGGATTCCAAGGCCTTCCTATGGCGACGGATACTATACCCACCGGCGCGGCGCCGCGCATAGCGGTTGTCACCACCGATGAGTCGGTGCAACTGGCGGCCCAGGAAGTATTGGCGTCCACCTTCCATACCACGCTGCTGGGCTCGGGCGAACAGGTGCTCCCATTGCTGGCCGAGGCCACGGTCGAAGCAGTGATTCTGGACCTTGAAACCGCGCATGCCTCCGACGATCAAACGCTGCGACTGGTACGCAAACTTCGCGACCATGACGAGGATCTGGTCTTGCTCGGGTTTACCCGATCGCACAACAAGACATCGCGAAGGCAATTCGAACAGGCGGGAATCAGCCACTGTTTCGTCGCGCCCGTCGATTTTGAGGACGTGCAAGCCGTACTCCGGACCGCGCTGGCGGAGCGGACCGCCGCCATCGAGAACCGCAGGCTGCGCGAGGAGGCCCGCGAACGAAACTCGTTCTGCCAGCTGATTGGAGGGAGCGAGCCCATGCGGCTGGTGTACGACGCCATCGGCCGGGTGGCCGAGAGCGCCGTCAACGTGCTGGTGCGGGGAGAAAGCGGAACTGGAAAAGAGCTGGTTGCCCAGGCCATCGTGGCCAGCGGACCGCGGCGAGCCCAGCCTTTTATCAGCGTAAACTGCGCCGCCCTCCCGGAAAGCCTGATCGAGGCGGAGCTCTTTGGCCATGAAAAGGGATCATTCACGGATGCTCACGAGTCCCGGGCCGGCCATATCGAATCGGCGAATGGTGGCACCCTTTTCCTCGACGAGATTGGCACCCTGGGGCTGACTCTGCAAAGCAAGCTGCTGCGCGTATTGGAACAACATGTAGTGCAGCGCATCGGCAGCAGGACCAGCAAGAAAATCGACTTCAGGCTGATTGCCGCCACCAATGAAGACCTGGAGCAGGCGGTGCGGTCGGGCCGCTTCCGGGAAGACCTTTACTATCGCATCAACGTGGTTCCCATTGTTCTCCCGCCGTTGCGCGAGCGGCCGGGAGACGTTGCCATCTTGCTGGACCATTTTCTGCACATGTATTGCGCCGCCAACAGTCTTCCTCTCAAGCGTCTGGACCCCGACGGGCTGGAAATTCTTGAGGAATATCACTGGCCGGGCAATGTTCGCGAGCTGGAAAACCTGGTGCAGCGGCTGGTGATCATGGGCTCGGGCGCGGTAATCACCGCCAAGCACCTGCCTCAGCAAATCCTATACAGCAGCACCGCCAAGCAGGAGGCCCTACTCATCCCGGAACAGGGAATTTCGTTTGATCAGGAGATAGCCCGGATCGAACTGGCCTATCTGCAGGCGGCTTTGCGCCGGACCGGGGGCAAGAAGGTGGCTGCCGCCGCCCTGCTGCAGATCAACGCCCAGAAAATGAAGTACCTGTGCCGGAAATACGGGCTGCAAGGTTAATTCTTGACCCATCATGGGTTAATTTTTAAACCTTTCAACTGCGATGCACCGCAAGGAGAAGCTTTCCACGACAGAATCAGTCCTCATCTCATTGAATTGATTGAGTCTCAATCTCTGACGTCGCCCGGGCAGGTTTGGCATAGGCATTGCTTGTATCGGATCAGACCGGACAGAGCCGACAGCGCCCGCGGTCAGGCAAGAACAAAATTTCAAACGGAGAAAACACCATGTCAGTCCAGAAGAAATCATTGATCAGCCAGCGGAGCGCAGTAAAGGCAGCCATTTTGGCCAATCCGACCCAGACCCCCAGTTCCGTCGCGTCCGTGCGTCCGGCAGCTCGCGCTGCGTCTCGTCCAGCAGCTCGCGCTGCGTCTCGTCCAGCAACTCGCGCTGCGTCTCGTCCAGCAACTCGCGCTGCGTCCCGTCCGGCAACTCGCGCTGCGTCCCGTCCGGCAGCGCGCGCCGCAGTTCGCGCTACTGTCCGCGCAGTTAAGTAAGGCGAAGCCAGGAATTGCGTCACTTCGTCGAAAAAGGGGACCGCAGAAGAAGCGGTCCCCTTTCTCTGTCACTGCCATTCTCTATGTAACAGCCGGAGCTCACCACATGCGGCGGCCTACCAGGTCGCGGGCAAACCGCCAAGCGAATCCTGCCGCGCTGCGTCTGCCCACCAGGATCTTGGCATTTCCGCTCATACCTTCCCTCAGATCTCCCCGGTTTTGGAGCTCGACATTTCCCAGGTAGAATTTTGGCACTCGAATGCCTTCCAGCTGGGCCCTTTCGAACAATCCAGGCTCAATCGAAGCCGCGGCCGGGGCCAGCGAGGCCAGGGTCCCCGCCCAGGACTGGAACTGGGATTCGGCATGCAGCCGGACCGGTGCACCCACGCGAACGTCCCGCATACCAAATTCGGGAACGTAGATGTGCGCTGTCATTGTGGATAAGTCAGCGACTTCGGCAACCTCAGTTCCAGGTTTCAGGTAGGCGCCCAGCAAGTTGTGCAGCCGGGGAGTGGTGACCGTGCCCGGGATCGGACTGACGATTTCAAGGTGCTTCATCTCTTCCGCCAGGTTGCGATGCCGTTCCGCGAACTGCCGGCGGTCCTGCTCGGCCGGACCGAAATTCCCATAAGTAAGGCTGGCCTTGGTGGCCTGCGCCGAAGCGTTCCGCAGCTCGGCGCCGGCCTGCGCCACTGTGGATTCCAGTTCCAGATTTCGCAGGCGAAGAAGGGGAGCGCCGGGCGCGACCGTTTGCCCCTCATCGACCAGGACTTCCGCCACAGTTCCGGGTACTTCGGTGTGGATGAGCGTTCTGCGCACCGGCTCAAGCGCGAACCGGCCTTCGATGAACTCCGGCCAAACTGGCGCGAACAGCAGTACCAACAGGACGACTCCCGCCAGCACGAACCGGACCGGCGTGAACCAGGCGAACAGGCGTTCCTTCTTGTCGAGATAAACGGTTCTCATGAATCGCTCCAGCATGGTGATGCGCGACCTGAAAATGCGCAGACCGAGCAGCAGCGCCGGCAGCCAGGCCCACTCCGGCGTGTATGACCGCAGGATGTGGTAAACGAAAATTACTACCAACGCCATCAACAGGTAGCTGTAGACACCCGAAAGTGCTGAATAGACGATGTACAGCACTCGCCGGTGGCGGGGAACGTACTCCACTTCCGCCGGCAGACGAAAGATGTGTTTGCGCGTCCAGCCTGAAACGAAGGCGGTCGAGCGCTCTTTCAAGTCGGCTTCACCGATCAGCTCGGCCAGCAGGTAGTAACCATCGAGCTTGATCAGCGGGTTGAGATTGAGCAGGGTCACGCCGATGCCGGTCACCATCATGACTTTGTAGGCCACGTCATGGATGAACATGCCGGTAGCCGTTCCCCACCAGATGAAGGTGGCGACCACGCAGATCATGAGGTCGGCCCAGATGCCGGCAATGATGGTCGAAATGCGGGCCTTCTTGTCGCCCACAATCCAGACCTGGGTCGCGTCGCACACGAAGGTGGGTGCGAAATACATCAGGAGGAACTGCATTTTTTCCACGCGGGCGCCGAAATGTTTGCAGGTGAGTCCGTGGGCCGATTCGTGGAAAAAGGCCATGGCGCCGAACAGGAACCAGAATTCGACCAGGTCCCAGCCAGTTTTTGCGGTGAAGTTATAAAAGGCGAAGCTGTCATTCCATATCTGCCCTAACTTGTCGGTCCACATCCAGATCATCACGCCGAACATGAACAAAGTCAGCAGGGTAAACCAGGTGGTGTACACAAATTCGAAGTAAGGCTGGATCCTGGTCAGGTAATCGTCGGCGTTAGGCCAGGTGTGAAGGGTGATGTCAGTAACATCGGCGATGTGAAAGCGCCCGCGTTTCTGGCGTTCCGTGCCCATCTTGGCTTTGAGCGTGATGTTTCTTTCCAGCGGCGTCTTGTAAAACAGTTCGCCCTGCTCTTCCAGGTAGGAGGCGAACTCCTTGACGTAGTCCTCAGGGAAATCGATGTTGTACTCCTGGAGAAGCAGGGCCGAAATCTGTTTGTACGATCGCTCGCCATCGAATAGCTGGGCCACTTGCCACTGCTCCGGACTGAACCGCAGGTAGATATCGGTGCCGGGCATTTTGGCCAGCACCACGCGCACGCCTTGCTCTACATGCTCCCGGGAGATGACGCGGGGATCCAGCTTAGGGAATCGGCGCTGGGCAGTCTGCGCCGGAAGATCAGGCAACGCTACCTCGAGCGCTTCGAGGATATTCATTTCGGGTTATTGAGGCGGATGGTGGCGAGCATTCCCGGCCTGAGGTCTGGTGCGGGGCCCTGTAGCCGGGCCACGATCTCGATGGTTCCGCTCGAGGGATCGACCACCGGGCTGATTTGGCGGACTGTTGCCGTGTGATGGACTGCCGACGAGCCGTCGGTTAACTCAACGGTCACGGTTTGCCCATTCTTAAGCTTGCCCACGAATCTTTCTGGAAGCGTGAACTTGACTTCCAGAGGTGACACGGCCGTGACCCAGAACAAGCGGTCACTGATCGCGACTTTTTGTCCCACCCGGACGTAGCGGCGGGCAACGATACCGTCAAAAGGAGCGGTGATCCGAGTTTTTTCCTTTTCCAGCTCAAGCGAGCGCTCGGTAGCCTGGGCATTGGTCAATAATTCCGTCTCGCGGCTGATTTCGAACCGGTCCGCCTCCACTTTGTATTGAGCGTGCTCCAGCGTCTCCCTGGTGAATACGCCGGCTTCCCACAGCTTTTGAGCTCGAGTAAGATCGGATTCCAGCACCTTGGTTTCCGCCTCCCAGTTTTTCAGGTTGGCCTGGATGGAGCGGGTCTTGGCGGAGGCAGCGTCGAGGTCAGCGGAAATCTGGCGGTCGTCGAGACGGGCCAGCAGTTGGCCTTTGCGCACCTGAGTATTCGGCTCGGCCAGGATGGAGACGATGACGCCCTCGCGCAACGCCGCAACGTCCACCTGGTTCTCCACCACGATCGGACCTGAGGCCACGAAGGCGCCGTCATCCGGATTGGCGGCGACGGGAGCCGAGGGCGCCGGGCGAGTTACTGGCGCCGCCGCGGCCACTCGCGAGGTTTCGTTCGAGTTACTGCAAGCGCTCAGCGCCAGCGCAATTGTCATCAGTATCGCGAGCGCAATAACCCGTTTCATAAGACCTCCGACTTCTGGCCTACATCCTTACAACTTTTTGCTCACTGCTCGGCGGGCAAGATGCCCGCCGGACAGCCGGCGGGACGCCGGCGCTACCTACTTCTTACCCGCCGAACTTTTACCATCCGAACCAGGACCACAGTTTGGACCAGATCCATATTGCGGGCCGGCGGAAGAACACTTTTCCCGCTGGACTCCATCCCGTTACAACTTTGCCACGGCCTTGCATGCCGTCGCGAATCGCGCCGTCGGGGTTGGGCACCGCCACGCGGGCAAAGAACACGCGATCGGATCCCTGCACCTGGCTTCTGGGACTCACGACCGTGACCACGCCGTGGAAGGTGCGTGTGGGAAATCCGTCCAGCTTCACTGAAGCCTTCTCGCCGGAATGAAGGAGCAGGACATCGTCTTCGTCGATGGCTACATCCACAATGGCGCGCGATGTGTCGACGACTTCGGCAAAAGTGTCGCCGGGCATGAGCTTCCGTCCCACCAGGTCTTCCACGTGCGAGGTTGCGAGCACGCCGTTGATGGGGGAGCGCAACTGGGTGCGATCCAGGCGTTCGCGAGCGCGAGTCAGCTCCGAGGCCCAGTAGTCCGCCTGGATGCGCTGAATGCCGGCCTCGCCGCCGTCGTTGCCGTTCAACGCCCGATTCATCTGGGAGACCGCCGTTTCATACTTGGCCTGGGCGGCGGCCAGTTGAGCCCGGTACTGCCAGTCCGAAAGGCTGGCCAGGACAGTGCCTGCGCTCACCGCATCGCCCTCGCGAACGTTGACGCGCTGGACTACGCCTTCCACCTCAGGCTGGATAAGAACGCTTTGCGTGGGACTGACTGAAGCGTCGCCCACGACGCGCAAGGGCAAGGGGAAGATCAGCAGGAAGAGCAGCGCTGCAGCCGCGCCTGCCACCAGCAACGCCCGACGCCGTTTTTCGAGTGCGAGAAATTTTCGCTTCCGGTCGAGGACCGGCTTCAACAGGTCGATGAAGGGAACTTCGCGGTAAAGGGAGGCGTTGCGCAGCGCCACCGTCGCCTGAGAGGCGAGAATCTTGATCATCTCCAGGTGGGCCGGGCCGAGGAAGTCGGGGTCGCTGCTCTCGAACGATAAAGTGCCGACTCTGCCGTCATCGTCGGTCAAGGGCACGGCGTAAAAGCCGCGCATGCCGGTCTCGGCGAAGTACTTGCCCAGCTTGGCCTGGGTCTCAGGGCGTGGATCCTCGAATTGCTCTCCGTGTTGCGAGAAAGACACGGCTTCGCTGGATAGTGACGCCCATTCCAGCAGCTCCTGCAGGCGGACCACGTTGGGATCTTGCGAGTTGATCCGAGGCATACCGGTGATGGCGCGGACCTTCAGGCGTCCTCGCTCCTCCAGTGCGATGGCCGCTCTCTCATACGGAATCACCGCGCCGGGTCCGGTCACAACCGCGTCCAGCACCCGGTCCAGATCAAGCGTGGAGGTGATTTCTGCGCTCACCTTGACCAGGGTTTCGAGGATTTCAACCTTACGTTCGGCCTGCAGCATGCCGGCGTTGTTCAGCGCCGACGCCGCCGTTTCTGCAATGGAACTGAGCAGGAAAAGATCGTCTTCGTCGAAAGGAGTTCCATCCAGCTTGTTGATGACTTCGATGACACCGACTTCGAAGCCATTGGCCACCAGGGGAGCCACCATGGCCGAGAAGATACCGTCTTCCCGACCCGCGTTTCGGCGCTGCAGGCGCTCGTCGCCGGCATCTTCAATGATCAGAGCTTCGCCGGAGTCGGAGACTGCGGACACGTAGCCCTCTCCACTCTTTTCTGAAGCACCCACTTCGCACGTGGCATCCTCACCGGCCCGGTCCATCAGCAGCAGTTCCTGCTCATCTTTCACCAGCCAGAGGTTTACCACCTGGGCCTCGATGATCTCGCGTACCTTGGCGGTGATGATGGGATTGAGCTGGTCCATTTCCAGGGTCGAGTTGAAGACTTTTTCCACGTCATAGAGTTGGGTCAACCGGGAGATGGATGCGAGATGCGAGTTGCGTTCGGCTTCGTAGTGAGTTGCGCTCGAAAACGCAGGAGCCGCATATTCCGCCAGTTCGACCAACCCGGACAGATCGGCCGGGTTGATCACTTCATCGAAGGTCGCTGCTTCCAGGGCCCCGATGAGGGTCTGGTTGACGATCATGGGAACATAAGCCAGAGACAGCAGGCTGCGCCGGGCGTGCAGGTGAGCGTAATCCTCTCGAACAAGGTTCGCCCCGGACAGAAGCAAGGGCTGGTTTTCCTTGGCGAGCAGTCCCAGGGTGCCGGAATCGATGGGGATCACGTCATCGTCCAGGTGAATATCGCCGGCGACTGCTTTGGGTGACCATCGCGTTGTTTCTTCGTACTCTTCCAGCAGATAGACCACGGCGGCGGCTCCGGGCAGCATTTCCGTGACTTGCTGGGCCAGCAGGAAGGCGCGCGGCTGGACTTCACGTTCCTGGAGCAGGGCGCTCAGGAACCGGGCCTGCATATCGACAGATGTCGACTTCGGCATTTCTTGTTCTGGCAGCCGCCCGTTGCCGGTCGCAAGACAACGAAGCTAAAGGGGGAGGGTGCGGGTCCCGCGCACTTGCAAATTCGCGGCGGCTCCCGTAAGTTGAGCGGGCAATCTAACAAATCGCCTTGTCCCTGTCAATGTTTCCGGGAGGGCGGTGGGCGCCACTCTTTACGTCCTTTGCGGTTAAGGCTTTTGGGGGATGCAGGCAAGGTTAGACCCTTTTGCCGCAAAGGGCGCAAAGGAAAGACAGCAAAGGACGCAAAGAAACTAGAGGAGCGAGATGGAGATCAACGTCCGCAGGCTTTCACAGGTTCAGATCGTGCAGATTCGCGGTGCTTTACGGCTGGGTCCCGGAGTGGACAGCTTTCGCCAGACCGTGGACGACGCCATGGCTGCTGGAGACACACGCCTGGTGATCAACTTTGCCGAAGTGCCGATGATTGACTCCAGCGGCATCGGTATCCTGGTCAAGGCCATGGCCTCAGCCAAGCAGCGCGGCGGCGGCGTGAAGCTGGTGACGCCGTCGAAATTCGTGGTGCAGACTTTGAAGCTGATTGGCGTGCTGAATCTGTTTGAGATTTTTGAAGACGAGAACGCCGCGGTGCAATCGTTCAATTCACACTGAGTCTGTTGGTGGGCGCCCGCGTTAGCGCAGATGGATATTGAGAGTGTTAAAGATACTGAAGAAGTAGATGGCGCTTCCTAAAGAGAGCAGGGCCAGGGTAAAAGCCGCCAGGCTCGAACTGAAGAGCCGCCGGCGGGGCGGCCCCTGGTGGTCCAGTGCAGCCCTGAACTTGTCGATCCACTCCTGGTCCTTGCTGACTTGACCAAACGATGACTGGATCGATTCCTGAAGCCGTCGCTGATCGTCCCCCTCAAGTCCAACGAAGCGGAAGGGTTGCTGGGTCCAGGAGACAGGCTTGAGCATTTCCGCGGTGCCGAGAACGGGCCCGGTCGGAGTCACAAACATCAGCTTCACACGGGATTCCCGATCCAACGGTTTGGGCATGGAAAGCATGCCCCCGGTGAGGGAGATCACTTCCAGCTGGGCTTGGGTGCGGTGACCGTCTTCAAATCGAAGCACGGCGTGAGTGATGTCGGACAGACTTAATCGAGGCGCCCGACGATCGTAGTTGGGAAGACCGTGATTAGGAAGGTCGGAGTTAGGTTGGGGGAGGGCGTTCACAAACCGAGTATCCTCTTTGTGCGTCCCGAGTAGGAGATTACGGAAGGACCTCCTGGGGTCTCGTTACCTTGAGGGGGCGTCGGGAAGGCGGGCGTCGGGCGTCAGACCGCGGACTTCAGATAGCGAGGCCAAGATGCCCTCGCGACAGCCGGCGGGACGCCGGCGCTACGACAATGGGCTGAGGTCCGAGGTCCGACGCCCGAAGTCCGCGGTCTGACCTCCGAAGGGCCGCTGCTCTGCGTCCGATCCGCACGAAGCCGGAGGAAGCTGCATCCTTTTCGATCCCAGCCAGACGCGCCCGGCCATCCGCCTTGTTCCCATATTTCATCTCCGCCTTACCCAAAGCGAGGCGGGCTTCGTAAACCATGCCGCGTATGCCGCGTTTTTCCGCTTCCAGGATGACGCCGTTCAGCACCGTTCTGGCGGATTGAAGGTCTGCGGGTTTTCCAGATGCGGCCTGGACCTCGGCAGCGGCAATCTCGAATTGCAGCCGTAACACACGCTGCTGCGTCTTCGAAGCCAGGGGTCTACCCATCGCGATCTCTTTGCCAGCCGCGGCTGATTTTCCCTGAGCGAGAAGGGCCTGAGCCAGGATGGCAAGCGCTGAAATCTGCGGTTCTGGAGTTTTGGCAAGGCGAAATTCTTCCAGAGCTTGGCGGGCCAAGGTCTCGCCTTGCGACGGCTTCTCCTCCTCGATGGACAGGCTGGCCAGCAGAACGGAAATCTCGGCCGCGCCGCTCTTCTCTCCGATCGCTTCGCGCAGCTTGATCGCTTCCTGATATTTTTCGCGAGCTCGGGACAGATCTCCTTGCTGCATCGCAAGCGATCCCAGGTTGGCCAGCGCGATGCTCGATTCGTGCTTCTCGCCGGCTTCCTGGCTCAGGACAAGGGACTCTTCGTAACTTTTCCTGGCATTGGCGAAGTCGCCGGATGCGGCATAGACGTCTCCCAGTCCCGCCAGCGGGTAGGCCGACTTGCTGTTCTCGCCGTTCTTGCGGAATGTTTCCAGAGACTCCTGGTAAGCGCTCCTGGCTCCGGCGATCTCGCCCAAAGCCATCCGGATATCGCCCAGGTTGGTCAGGGCAGTGGCGACTCCGTCGGGCGACCCCATGGCGCGCCAGATATCGAGTGCCGCCTGAAAATTCTTTTCCGCCGCGGCCAGGTCTCCCGCCTGCACCATCTGGGCAGCCAGATTATTCAAGGTCTGCCCAATACCGGTCTGGTCTCCAACCTCGCGATATAGCGCAAGCGCCTCTTCGGACATCTTTCGGGACGTCACCAGGTCGCCCTGATCGCTGATCACGCTGGCCGCGTTGTCGGTGGCTGCGGCCACCCCCGCTTTGTTGCCCAGGGAGCGATAAATGGCGCCGGCCTGGTCATACATCTTCCGGGCGCCTGCCAGATCGCCCAGGTCGTAGAGCGCATTCGCGGTTGTGTTGATCGCCGCAGCCTCTCCGGCGTGATCACCGATCGCGGCCGAAACATCATGCCCTTCCCGGCAAATGTCGATTGCCCCTTTCGGGTCGCCCAAATTGCGCAGCGCGGCGCAACGAAACTGCAGCGACTTTGCCGCCAGGTATCGCGCACCCTGCTGCTTCGCCTTTTCGCCCAGCTCCGCGGAGAGGGCAACCACACGCTTGTAGTCCGACGCCTCGTTCACCGCCATGATTTCGTCCACGTCGATGCGCAGGTCCTGACCTTGAGGCGAAGGCAGCTTTCTCAGCTCGCCCAGAGTTGCGAGTGCATCGGGAACTTTGCTTGCCGCAATCTGCGCGTTTGCCAGCCTCAGTCCGTAATCCAGATTGTCCGGCGAACTCTGGTACAGCGAGCGATAGGTTTCAATCGCCTTGTCCCATTGATGGGAAGCTTCGTAGTATTGCCCTTGCACCCGTAACTGTTCCTCGCGCCGCAGGCCGCTCGAAAACTCGACCGCTTTCTGTGCGGCCCCGATTGCCTTCTGATCGTAGCCCATTGCCTTCCAGGCTGAAGCCAGGTAGGCGTAGGACATGGCGTGTCGCGGGTCCGCTGCTACAGCCTTGTCGAACAGATCTCGCGCCGCCAGCAGCTCGAAATTGCGCAGCTTCTGCAGACCTTCCGAGTAGAAGCGCGCCGCTTCCACGTTGGCAGGAAGTTCAGCCTTGACCGCGACCTCCTCCGCCGCCGCCGTCGGCCCAACTCCCAGCCTGCCGCGTAACTCGGAACCGGCCAGCGTGATCAACTCATCCAGGTGGGCCTCGCTGCCGCGCCGGGTCACGGTCGAAACGATCTCGCCGGTCTTGGCGTCCTGCATTCGAAGGTCAACACGAATCTCGGAACCATCTCCCAAGTCGAGATAGGAACCCAGAATGACGAAATCGCTACCCAGATTTTTTCGGACGCGAGCCAGTGTGTCAGCGGCCAGAGTGTCGCTTTCAGGCAGCGAGAGATCGTTCTTTACGCGAGCGACGTTTTCTCCCGAAATGGTGAGCAGCTTGTCGCCCGCTGCCAGTTCGCTGGTGAGCATTTCAGAGAGCGCAGTTGACAGCCAAGCCGTATCGGGACGGGCGGAAAGATTCTTGAATCCGAGGATGGCAATGCTGCGCCGTGAGGCACCAGTCGGAACCAGCTTGACCGAGACAGCGGGGGGATGCTTGCGGAGAAAGTATGCAGTAGCGAGGGCAAACACTATCAACAGCGCCGTGCACCAGAGAAGCCAACGCCGGGGCAAGAGCCAAGCAGGCCTGCCCGTCTGCGGTGAAACCCCTGCGGTCAGCCGCTCCAGGTCCTCTTCGAGCTCGCCTATGGACTGGTAACGATCGGCGCGATTTTTCCGCAGCGCCTTCCAGATGACGCTCTCCAGACCTGTCGATGTTTGAGGATTGATCTTGCTCGGCCGCTCCGGTTCCTGGTTCAAGATGGCATTGATCAGCATCGGCCCGTGGGTTTCCGGAAAGGGACGCTTGCCGGCAGCCAGTTCGTAGAGCACAACGCCGACTGCCCAGATGTCGGTACGCCGGTCAGAAGGCTCGCCGCGCAACTGCTCCGGAGACATGTAGGGCAAGGTCCCGGTGATCTGCTGCGAACTGGTGAGACTCGCCGTCACCGCGAGATCGCTTTCGGGATGTGCGAACTGGGACAGGCCGAAGTCGAGGATTTTGAGGCGCCCGTCGGTGGTCAGGCGAAGGTTGGCCGGTTTAAGATCGCGATGGATGATGCCGCGGGCGTGGGCCGCCGCCAGGCCTTGAGCCAATTGCAGGCCCAGGCGAACCACCTCTTTCGAGGGCAGCGCTCCCGCCGCCAGCTTTTTATCCAACGACTCTCCGGCGATGTATTCCGTGACCAGAAAGTCAGTCTGGTCGGCGGTATCAAAGTCGTGGATGGTGGCGATGTTGGGGTGGTTGAGCTTGGCCAGGGAGAGGGCTTCCTGGCGAAATCGTTTGCGGGCAGTCTCGTCCGCCAGGGTGCCGGGCGGCAATACTTTGATGGCCACGTCGCGTTCCAGTTGCTCATCATGCGCCAGGAAAACGACGCCCATCCCGCCGGCGCCGATCTGTTTCTCGATGCGATAGTGACTGAGGTTCTTCCCGAGCATGTCCCCGAACACACCGGGGATGTTAAGCCCAACCGGGAAGAGGGTCAAATGAGCAAATTGCCACAAACACGTAGGGACGCACGCCCTCGTCCGCCCCGGCGGAGCGCAGCTCCGCAGTTTGTCACGGCCCGCAAAAACCTGTCGAGCTTTGCTCGGCCGGGCGGACGAGGGCGTGTTTGTGGCCCTGGCAAGGGTACCTTCGGCGACAATATCCCCCCTGCAAATCTGTGGCAGCATGACGCATGCCTGAAGAACCGGAACTGATCGCCACACTCCAGGTAGGCCCGGCCGCCTCTGGTGAATGCTCTGCGTGCCATGAGGTCTTCATCGCCAAAAGTGGCAAACCCGAACATCTGAACGATAGACTCAGGCAAATATTCGAGGAACATGTCCGCAGCGTCGACCTATCGAAAAAAGCGATTGGCTCAAGCGGCAATTTGGATTGACAGGAAAAGGCCAGGCCGATACCCTATTGGGACACAGATTAGGCTGAGTTTCTATGGATCGTCCGGTAATCGTCGTGAGCCGCGTGGCACAGGAGGTGCGAGTGCTGGTGCTCGCCCTTAGCGTGGCCATTCCTGGCCTGGTGCTTGCACCTCACGAAACCAAGAGCGGCGGATGATTTAGCAAAACCAAGATCAGCAGGAGGCCATCATCCACCGCATCGGATGATGGCTTTTTTTGTTTCTGGATGTTTTGTACGGACGGCCATAGTGCCGGGGAGGAAGACTTGGCTCAAGCGGAGCGTATTACCATATTTGACACCACTTTACGCGACGGAGAGCAGTCTCCGGGCTGCAGTATGAACGTGGCTGAGAAGGTGCGCATGGCGCACCAGCTCGATCGCCTGGGTGTGGACATCATCGAAGGGGGATTTCCCATCGCGTCGGAAGGGGACTTCGAGGCCGTGCGGGTCCTGGCGCGCGAGATTCGCCGCCCGGTGATTGCCGCGCTGGCGCGCAGTTGCCCGGGCGACGTCGAGCGGGCCTGGCGCGCCGTCGAAGGCGCTTCCCGCCCGCGTATTCACACCTTTCTTGCCACTTCCGATATCCACCTGCAGCACAAGCTCAAGATTTCACGCCGTCAGTGCCTGGAACAGGCCCGCGACGGCGTCAAGCTGGCCCGGTCCCTCTGTAAAGACGTCCAGTTCTCCGCCGAAGATGCCAGCCGCACCGACATCAACTTCCTGTGCGAGGTTCTGGAGGCGGTGATCGAGGCGGGCGCCACCACCCTCAACATTCCGGATACCGTCGGCTTCAGCGTGCCTCATGAATTCGCCGAACTGATCCAGACCCTGCGTCGTCAGGTGCGGGGTATCGAGGGCGTGACCATTTCGGTTCACTGCCACGATGACCTGGGCCTGTCCGTGGCAAACTCACTGGCAGCCATCGGCGCGGGTGCTCGCCAGGTGGAATGCACCGTGAACGGCATCGGCGAGCGCGCCGGAAATACCTCCCTGGAAGAGCTGATTATGGTGATGCGGGTCCGGGCGGAGCACTATCCTTATGAAACTGCGGCGGTTGCCGAACAGCTGTTTCCGTCCAGCCAGCTCTTGTCAGAAATCACCGGGGTGTGCGTGCAGCCGCACAAAGCCATCGTGGGGCGGAATGCATTTGCCCATGAAGCCGGCATTCATCAGGATGGAATGATCAAAGACCCGTCGACGTATGAGATCATAGCCCCTCAATCCGTGGGCGCTCCCCACAATTCGCTGGTGCTGGGCAAGCATTCGGGCCGGAACGCCCTGCGGGTGCGCTATGAAAAGCTGGGCTTCAGCTTCGAGCGGGCACAACTCGACGATGTTTATCGCCGTTTCGTGGCCCTGGCCGACAAGATCAAGACCATCGAGGATGGACACCTGCTTGACCTGGTGCGCGATGTGCCCAGCCGGACCGCGACCATTCCGGATAGCGCAGGCAAGACGGCGTCAACGTGGATGGCAGCAATGAGCAAGGAAGATCAGCCCGCACATCTTGATCCAGCAGACGCGAAAGAAAAAGCGCACGCCGCACACGCCGCGCACGAGCGTGAGGGCGAGCAGGAAGATTATCTCTGGGGCGTATGATTACCAGCTAGGCTTTGCCTTCGGCGAAGCGGCCGCACGGCGGGAGCGGGTAGCATCAGCCAGGTTGTTCAGTGGGGTGGTAGGGTGCCGGTTTCCGCCTTGGGCGGCGGAATCGAGACAAACTGCGGACTGAAGGCCAAACCAGCGGTCAGTTGCTGGTTCTCAGTTCTCGGACTCGCAGGCTTCGTTGTCCGGCGCGAAATTCGCAAAGCTTCAATACAGAGGACCGGGTTCATGACAAAAACGGGAGCACAGATTCTGTGGGAATGCCTGGAGCGCGAAGGTGTGAAGCACGTCTTCGGATATCCGGGTGGCGCAATTCTGCCGGCGTATGACGCCTTGAAACACAGCGATATCCATCACATCCTGGTGCGCCATGAGCAAGGTGCCACCCACATGGCGGATGGTTATGCCCGCGCCAGCGGCGAAGTAGGAGTCGCGGTCGCGACCTCGGGACCCGGCGCGACCAACATGGTCACAGGTATCGCCACCGCGATGCTGGATTCTTCCCCCATTGTTTGCATTACTGGGCAAGTGGGCAGCAAGCTGATCGGCTCCGATGCTTTTCAGGAGACCGACATTACCGGCATCACCCTGCCCATCACCAAGCACAACTACCTCGTCACCCACGCCGACCAACTAGCGCGCGTGTTGCGCGAAGCTTTCTATGTGGCCCGTTCCGGCCGCCCCGGCCCGGTGTTGGTTGACATAACTAAAGACGCGCAACAATCTGCCTGCGAATTCGATTGGGAAGCCGCACGGCCGCAGCTGCCCGGCTATCGTCCTGATCTTTCTCCCGAGGAGAGCGAGTACGCCCAGGCTCTGGAGTTGATCCACAAAGCCAAGCGGCCGCTCATCCTGGCGGGACACGGCATTATCGTCTCCGGCGCCATGGCGGAAGTTCTCACCCTGGCGGAGAAGGCCGGCATTCCCGTTGCCCTGACGCTGCTGGGCCTGGGGGCGTTTCCTGCCTCGCATCCCTTGAACCTGGGCATGATGGGAATGCATGGCGAAGCCTGGGTAAACCATGCCATCCAGGAAGCAGACCTGTTGCTGGCCCTGGGCATGCGCTTCGACGACCGGGTCACCGGCAATCTCAAGACTTACGCGCAGGATGCCAAGAAGATCCACATTGAAATCGATCCTGCCGAAATCAACAAGAACGTCAAAGTGGACGTGGCGCTGGTCGGAGACTTGCGCGAGGTCCTCAAGGAGTTGCTGCCTCGCGTCGAGTCGGTCGATCACTCTGATTGGCTGGATTCCATCGACAAGCTAAAGGGCGACTCCGCGGTGCGCGACGTTCAGAAGCTTCCCGACAACGGACATCTCTACGCCGCGCACGTCATCAACGATCTGTGGCGCGAGACTCGCAACAGCAATACCGTCGTCGTGACCGATGTTGGCCAACATCAGATGTGGGAGGCGCAATACTTCAAACACGAAAAGGCGCGGTCCCTGATTACTTCAGGAGGTCTGGGAACCATGGGCTTCGCCCTGCCGGCGGCCATCGGGGCCAAAGTGGCACGGCCGGAAGCTGAGGTCTGGGTAATCGTCGGCGACGGCGGCTTTCAGATGACCATGTCGGAACTCGCGACCATTCAGCAGGAGAAATTGAAGATCAACATTGCGATTATCAACAATGGTTTCCTGGGCATGGTGCGGCAGTGGCAGGAATTTTTCTACGAGCGCAACTATGAAGCCACGCCGCTGCTGAATCCCAATTTTGTGAAACTGGCGGAGGCGTATGGTATTCGCAGCATGGCGGTGACCGAGCGTTCGCAGGTCCTGCCGTCAGTACGCGCGGCACGCGATCACGACGGCGCCGTGCTGATCGACTTCAAGGTAGAGCAGGAAGATACCGTTTACCCGATGGTCGCAGCTGGTGCGTCTTTGAACGATATGATCCGGCGGCCCAGCCCCATCGTCGAAACCGCGACGGACGAATAAGGGAAAAATGCTGAACATATTTGTGGTGTACGTTGAAAATAAGCCGGGCGTGCTGACCCGTGTGGCATCGTTGTTCCGCCGCCGCGCCTTCAACATCGATTCGCTGACCGTAGGGCGCACGGAGAAGCCGGAAGTTTCACGCATGACCATCACGGTTGACACCAATCCGGACCAGGCCAAGCGCATCGAAGCCAACCTCTATAACCTCGTGAACGTGCTGCTGGTTGAGAACATTACCCACGAGCCGGCGATTGCCCGCGATCTGGCCATGATCAAAGTGGCCGCAACCCACGAAGCGCGATCGCATGTGCTCGAACTGGCCAGCGTGTTTCGCGCCCGCGTGGTGGATGTCGCGCCGGAATCGCTCACCATCGAGATTACCGGCGGCGAAGACAAGATTGATGGTCTGCTGGAAGTGCTGCGCCCTTACGGCGTGGTGGAGATGGTCCGCACTGGTATTGTCGCCATGCGACGCGGCACGACTTCGGCCGGCGCGAATCCGGCTCAGACGAAGACGGCCGAACTCGCCGCCGATGAAGGCGTGTCGTACTCCGTCTAACCAAATTTCCGTATAAATCAAACTGCTCTGTTACTACCGAAAGGAACACCAATGGCTAAGATGTATCACGAGAAAGATGCCGATGTAGGATTGATCCGGGCGAAAAAGGTCGCCATCATCGGCTACGGATCCCAGGGTCATGCCCACGCCCTCAGCCTGAAGGACAGCGGCGTTGACGTGCGAGTCGGATTGCCGGCCAGTAGTGAATCTCGCGCCAAAGCGAAGGCCAGCGGCTTGACCGTGGGCACGCCCGCTGAAGTCTCGGCCTGGGCCGATGTCATCATGGTTTTGGTGCCGGACACGGTGGCGTCTGAAGTGTACAAAAAGGAAATAGCACCCAATCTGACCGCCGGCAAGACCCTGATGTTCGCCCACGGTTTCAACATTCGCTTCGATACGATCACGCCTCCAGCCAACGTGGATGTTTCGATGATTGCCCCCAAGGCCCCCGGACATCGGGTGCGCGAAGTGTTCGTGGAAGGCGGCGGCACACCCGCGCTGCTGGCCATCCACCAGGATGCCACCGGAAAAGCCAAGCAACTGGCGCTCTCCTATGCCAAGGCTATCGGGGCCACTCGCGCCGGCGTAATCGAAACTACATTCGCCGAGGAGACTGAAACTGATCTGTTCGGTGAACAAACCGTACTCTGTGGCGGCGTAAGTGCTCTGCTCAAAGCGGGATTCGAAACCCTGGTCGAAGCCGGCTACCAGCCTGAGATCGCCTACTTCGAATGTCTGCACGAGCTGAAGCTGATTGTGGATTTGATCTATCGCGGCGGCCTTAACTATATGCGCTACTCGGTCAGCGACACCGCCGAATACGGCGATTACACCGCCGGGCCGCGCATCGTCACCGAGCAGACCCGCGAGACCATGCGGCAGTTGCTGCGCGAAATTAAAGACGGCTCCTTCGCCAGGAAGTGGATTAAGGAGAACGAAACCGGCCGCGAATGGTTCGAGGCCACCCGGGAAAAAGAACAGCAACAGCAGATCGAAAAAGTGGGCGAGGAGCTGCGAGCCATGATGACCTTCCTCGATCCGGTCACGATCAAGCAAACCAGCAAGCGCACCAAAGTCCCGGCGTAGTTGATCCTCGTAGCGCCGCCATCCCGCGGCTGTGGCGGCGGGCCCCGCCCCGCCGCGCCGAGGGCGAGACGTCCTCGGCTTTTGCCGCTTCCACCACACTCCCATGCGGGTTGCGGCGATGGAATCTGTAGGTCTGATGAAGATAAAACCAGTAGTCAGTTTCTAGTTCGTAGTTTTTACTTAGCCTCCCTTGACAACCTGCCTTACCATGGTCAACTATAGGCGAATAAATAGCGAAACTATCCTCCTTCCAGCCAGGGGCGATGTTCATCGAACTCCATTCCCGTTCGGCTTTCAGTTTTCTTGAAGGCGCATCTCTGCCCGAGGACCTGATCTCCGCCTGTGCGCGCCTGAACATGCCGGCCATGGCGCTGCTCGACCGCGACGGCGTCTATGGCGCGCCCCGTTTCTACATGGCAGCCAGGAAGGCGGGGGTTAAGGCGCATCTGGGGGCGGAGGTCACCAGTGAAATTTCAGATTTCAGATTGAAGATTGCAGATTGCAGCCCGGAAAGGTCTCGACCAATTAGCAATCTCAAATCTCAAATCTGCAATCCCTTTCGCCTTCCCCTTCTCGTTTCCTCCCGCGCCGGTTACCAGAACCTCTGCCGCCTGATCACAAAAATGAAGCTGCGGGCCCAGAAAGGAGAAGGCGCTGTTCGCAAAGAGGAGATCGAGGAACATGCTGCTGGTCTGATCTGCCTTACCGGCGGCGAAGATGGTCCACTCGCTAGCGCGCTGGCTCATGGCGGCATGAAAGAGGCGCGGCACACGGTCGAATGCCTGACCGGCATTTTTGGCCAGGGCAACGTCTATGTGGAACTGCAACGCCATTTTCATCGCCAGCAGGAGGCGCGCAACCGCGCCGCCGTTGAAATCGCCCGCTCGCTAAAACTCCCTCTGCTGGCCAGCAATGGAGTCTGCTATGCGACACCGCGGGAGCGCGAACTCTGCGACGTGTTCACCGCCATTCGAAATCATAAAACTCTGGCAACTGCTGGACGCCTGCTGGCGCGCAACTCCGAGCGTCATGTGAAATCGCCGCAGCAGATGCGGCGGCTTTTCGCTGACCTGCCCGAGGCCCTCGCCAACACGGTGGAACTTTCATCCCGGCTCGAGTTCACGCTTGAAGCTTTGGGATACGAATTTCCCAGATATCCCGTGCCCGAAGGCGAGACCATGATGTCTTTCCTGCGCGAACGTACCCGGGAAGGCTTTCAGCAGCGCTATGGACGGTCAGACACCGGCCTCAAAAGCCGTGCCCAGCACCAGATTGAGCGCGAGTTGGCGCTGATCGAAAAACTCAAGCTGGCCGGCTATTTTCTGATTGTGTGGGACCTGGTCCGCTTCTGCCGCGAGCAAAACATTCTGGTGCAGGGACGCGGCTCTGCCGCCAACAGCGCCGTCTGCTATTCGCTGAGGATCACGGCGGTCGATCCCATCAGCATGGAACTGCTTTTTGAACGCTTTCTTTCCGAGGAGCGCGGCGAGTGGCCTGACATCGATCTTGATCTCCCCAGCGGCGACCAGCGCGAGCGCGTCATTCAATATCTGTACAAACGCTATGGTGAGCGCGGCGCTGCCATGACTGCCAATGTCATCACCTATCGCAACCGCATGGCCTCGCGCGAAATGGGCAAGGCCCTGGGCTTCGATCCCGAGACTTTGGACAAAGTGTCTACCGCAGTCTCCGCCTGGGAATATCGCGATGCTCATGACGCGCTTGACCACCGCTTTCACGATGCCGGGTTGGATCTGAATCATCCTCGCCTGCGCAAATATTTTGAGCTGTGCGAAGCGGTGCAGGATTTGCCGCGCCATTTGGGGCAGCATTCCGGCGGCATGGTGATCTGTCAGGGGCAGCTCGATTCCATTGTGCCGCTTGAACCTGCGTCCATGCCGGGCCGCGTGGTGGTGCAGTGGGACAAGGAAGACTGCGCCGACCTCGGCATCATCAAGGTGGATCTGCTCGGCCTGGGCATGATGGCCGCACTGGAAGATTCCATCGCGCTCATCCGCAATCATTATGGCGAAGAAGTGGACCTCGCCCACCTGCCGGCGGACGATCCCACGGTTTACTCGACGCTGCAAAAGGCCGACACCATTGGCATGTTCCAGGTGGAAAGCCGGGCCCAGATGTCGTGCCTGCCACGCCTGCGTCCCAAACGGTTCTACGACATCGTGGTGCAGGTTGCCATCATTCGCCCTGGCCCGATTGTGGGGCAGATGGTGAATCCGTTTTTGCTGCGCCGCCAGGGACGCGAAGCGGTCACCTATCCGCATCCGTCGCTCGAACCAGTGCTGGCTCGCACCTTGGGCGTGCCTCTTTTCCAGGAACAGTTACTGCGCATGGCCATGGTGGTCGCGGGATTCAGCGGCGGCGAGGCTGAAGATCTGCGCCGGGCGATGGGATTCAAGCGTTCGGAAAAACGCATGCAGGAGATCGAAGCCAAACTTCGTGCCGGCATGGAACGCAACGGCATTTCACGCGAGGCGCAGGAGCAGATTGTGCTTTCGATCACTTCTTTCGCGCTGTATGGATTTCCCGAGTCCCACGCCGCCAGCTTCGCGCTGATTGCCTACGCCAGCGCTTATCTGAAGTGTCACTACCTGGCCGCTTTCACCGCCGCCCTGCTCAACAACCAGCCCATGGGCTTTTACCATCCCGCCACGATTGTGAAAGATGCGCAGCGCCACGGACTGAAAATATTCCCCATCGATGTGATGAAGTCGGAGTGGGGGTGTACAGTCGTCAGTCGTCGGTCGTCAGTCGTCAGGACGGTCGTTGGTCGTTGGTCGTTGGCCGTTGGGCAGGAAGGCGGCGGCGATTTCGTGGGACCGAACCCAGCCGCGGAGCGGCGAAAGAATGCGGCCCGAGGCGTAAGCCGTGGGGAGGGAGTAAAGGACAACCAAGCCGCGGAGGGGCGAAAGAATCCGGCCCCTACAACATTGCCGGAGGGGGGGCGGGACGCCCACTCGACAGCCGGCGGGACGCCGGCGCTACGCCTTGGCCTTCGTTACGTACGCGGCTTGCGGGAAGAGGCTGCCCGCGCAATCGTTCGTCAACGCAACCTCGCACCGTTCACTTCTATTCACGATCTCATCCAGCGCGTTCCTGAATTGCGCAAGGACGAATTGAATACGCTGGCGGAAATCGGAGCGTTGAATTCCATCGGCACTTCACCACGGAGACACGGAAGCACGGAGAACGACAAAAATGATTTCTCCGTGGCTCCGAGCCTCCGTGGTGGAACTCTCCATCGCCGCGATGCCCTCTGGCAAATCGAGCGCTCCGTCCGCCACTCCGGGCCGCTGCTCGACGAGCTTCCCGAGCCTGATGCCAAATCTCCGCTGTGCCCTATGAATCCCGAAGAGCGCCTGGTGGCTGACTTCCGCGGCACTGGCATGACCGTGGGTCCGCACCCCATGGCCTATTACCGCCAACGCATGGACGCGATCGGAGTGCGCAAGGCCAGCGACCTTGCGGGCATTCCCAATGGCAAATATCTACGTATTGGGGGATGCGTCATCGCACGCCAGCGCCCCGGAACCGCCAAAGGTTTCGTCTTTCTCAGTCTGGAGGACGAGACTGGAGTTGCCAATGCCATCATCATGCCCGACCTGTTTCAGAAAAATCGTCTGCTGGTGACTTCCGGGCAGTTTCTGATGGTGGAAGGGATCTTGCAAAATCAGGATAACGTTATCTCGGTGAAGGCGCAGCGAGTAATGCCGTTGTCGATTACCCGGGCCGAGACCAGTTCGCATGATTTTTACTGAGGCCCGATGTAAACGATTACCAAAATTGTTTCGTGCAAACGGATATTTTCTTGATTCTCCTCTCCTCATCCACAGCCATTCGGTTTATCATTGATATGCAAATTCGCCACAATTTATTTTCGGGCCACTGCGTGAAAATCCATCGCGTATGTGGCTCATTTATTAATTCGGTTCATAGCTTGGCTTCAAAAGCTGAACCTTGGCCTATATAGAAGGAGTACTGTTTATGGCTCGCGCAAAGACCGCTGGGAATGGCAGCACAGGGCGTAAGCAGGTTGCAACCATGCCTGCACCGAAACTTGTAGAGGTAAAGAAGGATTCGTTCGCGCCGAACCTGGAAGATGAAATCCGCATTCGCGCATACCAACTGTACGAAGAGCGGGGATACTTGCCAGGGCACGAGGACGAAGATTGGCTGATAGCGGAAAGAGAGATTCTAAGCCGTCACGACAGCCAACAGACCGCTTAAGTTCCGGTCTCTGCAGGGGCTTTTGCCGGCATCGCTTTCAGATGTACGGCTGGGGATTTCCGTGTAGTTCGGCAGGGACCAGGAACTGGCAGGGTAACGTGAAGGCGCGTTACTCTGCCCTTCTAGCATGTCCTTTTGGGTGATCTTCAGTTGCTTCAGCCCGTGGTTTCTGAAAAAATACCTGTTCGGGCCTCCCCATGTCACAAATTGGCAGTTTTGCGCTCCTGCTCGCGCTGGCACTGAGTACTTACTCGTTCCTTGCGGGAGTACTGGCTTTAGCTCGCCCGGGCGCGGGGTCGGAACGGCTGGGCGAAACTGCGCGGCGCGCCGGCATCGCCACCTTTGCGGTTGTCTTTCTCGCGGCCCTCGTCCTGGTCATCTCTGCCTTCCATGATGACTTTTCCATCGCCTACATTTTTCATCACAGCAATCGCGATCTGCCGGCGCCTTACAAGTTCGCCACGCTGTGGTCGGGACAGGAAGGCTCACTGCTGTTCTGGTCGTTGTTGCTGGCCGCTTACGGATTCGTCCTGCGGCTGCGACACAAGACTGATGTTCGGCTTTTTGCCTATGCGTCGGCCATCATCTCTGCGGTACAGATCTTCTTTCTGCTGCTGCTGAATTTCGCGGCCCATCCCTTTGCCCTCATGCAGGGCGAACTGCCAGCGGACGGTGCCGGACTGAACCCGCTGCTGCAATATCCCGAGATGGTGATACATCCGCCCATGCTGTACCTGGGATACGTGGGCTTCACTGTACCCTTTGCCTTTGCCCTGGGCGCCCTCATCATGCGCTATCCCGGCGAAAAGTGGATCCGGATCACCCGCCGCTGGACCATGGTGACCTGGGCTTTCCTGACTTGCGGCGTGTTTCTCGGAGCGCACTGGGCGTACTCGGTCCTGGGTTGGGGCGGCTATTGGGGATGGGACCCAGTGGAGAATGCATCGCTGATGCCGTGGCTGACCGGCACCGCGTTTCTGCATTCGGTGATGATGCAGGAAAAGCGCGGCATGCTGAAGATGTGGAACATGTGGCTGATCTTCGCCACATTCTGGCTGGCGATTCTGGGAACATTCCTGACTCGCAGCGGAATCATCAGCTCGGTGCACGCTTTCGCGCAGTCCTCGATCGGCGGGTGGTTCAAGTGGTTTCTCGTGATCACGTTTGTCACTTTTACGTTTTTCTTTTTCAAAAACAAATCGCACCTGCGCAGCGAGCACAAACTGGAGTCGCTGATCTCGCGCGAGTCGAGTTTCCTGTTCAATAACCTGTTGCTGTTGCTGGCTTGCTTCACCGTGCTCTGGGGCACGTGGTTTCCCTTGATCTCGGAATACGTGCAGGGCAACAAGGTCACAGTGGGTCCGCCTTTCTATAACAAGGTCGCCATTCCGGTCGCCCTCCTCCTGCTCCTGCTCACGGCGGTGGGACCCCTACTGGCCTGGCGCAAGACGTCGCTGGAGAGTCTGAAGCGCAACTTCATGTGGCCGGCGCTGGGCGCGCTGGCGGTCGGGATTCTGATGGTCGTGTTCGGAGTGCGGCCGTGGCAGGATATTGCTTACTTTTACGCCCTCATGGCCGCCATGCTGTCTGCGCTGGTGGGGCTGACTGTCGCTTCGGAATTCATCCGCGGCGGCCGCGTCATTTCGCGCCATACCGGGCAAAACCTGCTGGCCTCGATGGTGCACCTGTTCCATCGCAACACCCGCCGCTACGGCGGCTACATCGTGCATTTCGGCGTGGCGGTGGTGATCATCGGAATCCTGGGCACGCCTTTCAACCAGGACAAAGAAAAGGAAATGGGTTTTGGCGACAAGATGACCATCGGCCCCTACACCCTGGTCTGCGAGTCTTACACCCAGGACGACAATCCCAACTACAGCAACGAGTGGGCCATCATCAACGTCTTCAAGGGCGATCGCAAGATCGAGACCATGTATCCTGAGCGGCGCTTTTACAAGGCCAGCCAGCAGCCGCAGACCTTGCCTCGAATTCGATCCACCTACAAGGAAGATCTTTACCTGACGTACGAAGGGCTGAATGAGCAGACGGGCCGTCCCATCATCAAGGCCCACCTGAATCCATTGGTTATGTGGATCTGGGTAGGCGTGCTGATCATGATCGGCGGAACCGTGCTGGCCCTGATCCCGAACGCGGTGCCGGTCAGAGTCCCTGCTCCGGCCCGGATTCAGACCGCTCCGGTGGGAGCCGGAGACTGATCCTGGGGCGATTTCAAATTGAAGATTGTAGATTTCAGATTGGGATGACGCCTCGCAATGACTGCTGGCAGGGCCAAGGGCAAACTGCGATGGAACAGGGAATCTGAAATCTGAAATTATGAAGTCGTTGCCCAATTCCGTGTTGCGCACCTTTCAGGCGGGAGCCCTCGCCCTGATGGTGTTTGCCCTCCTCGGCGCCAGCGATGAAGGGGCACGCTTCAACAGCCTGGGTCACCGGCTGATGTGCGTCTGTGGCTGTAGCCAGATTCTGCTGGAATGCAATCACGTGGGCTGCACTTATTCCGATCGCATGCGCGGCGAACTCATGGCGGGACTCGATCGCGGCGAAAACGACGATTTGACCCTGCAGGACTTCGTGCAGAAATACGGTCCCACGGTGCTGGCCGCACCGACCGGCACCGGCTTCAACCGGGTAGCATGGATCATGCCGTTTCTGGCCCTTGCGCTGGGGCTGTTGACCACGATATTCATCGTGCTGGCGTGGAAAAAAAGGCCTGCGCTGGCCGCGCCCGGCGGTGTCCTGCCGGTCAGCGGCGCGGAGCTTGAGCGCTTTCGTACCCAAGCCAGGAAGGAGACGCAAATATGACGGTCGCAACTCTTACCTGTGCCATGGTGACCCTCGGCGTGCTCTTCTACGTGTTTTATCTTCCCGGAAGATTACACATGGGCCCGGAGAAAACCCGGCTCGCATATTTGCAGGAACGCAAGGAAGTGGTGTACGAGAACCTGCGCGATCTGAATTTCGAGCATCAGGCAGGCAAGCTTCCCGATCAGGATTTCAAGTCTCTGAAGGCTTCGCTCGAGGATGAGGCGGCCGGCATCCTGGCAGAAATGGCACGGCTCGAACAGGCGGCTATCCGCCCACTCCCCGGCCGAAAGGAAACCAGAATTTGAGGCTCTCCCCCAAGGTTGTTGCTGCTGCACTCGCAATGCTGCTGGCCTCCGTCGCTTCGGCGCAAACCCTAAGCGGCACGCTCAAAAACGGAACCACCGGAAAGCCCGCCGCGGGAGATGACGTCATTCTCATCAAACTAGGCCAGGGAATGGACGAAGCCGGTCGCACCAAGGCCGACGCCAGCGGCCACTTCAGCTTCAAGCTCGCGGAGGCGGGTCCGCACCTGATTCGCGCGGTCCACCAGGGCGTCACCTACCACAGCATGGCCCCTCCCGGGACGAACTCGGTGGAAGTACAAGTCTTCGATGTTTCCAAAAAGCTTAACGACATCAGCGTGACCGCCGACGTCATGCGTTTTCAGGCTCAGGGGAACGATTTACAGGGCACGCGGCTGTTCGCGTTGAACAATACGTCCTCTCCGCCGCGTACCCAGATGAACGACCAGAACTTCGAGTTCTATCTGCCCGAAGGCGCGCGCATCGTGGACTCCTCCGCTGAGACCGCGGGAGGGCAGCCGCTGAAGACGGATCCGGTCCCACAGAAAGAGAAGAACCGCTATGCCTTCAATTTCCCGTTGCGCCCCGGCCAAACCCTGTTTCAGGTTGGCTTCGAACTGCCCTACAGCGGCGAGCTGAGCATCGATCCCAAATCCCTCTACCCGGCACAACACTTTGTCGTAATGCTGCCCAAGACTATGCAGTTTTCGGCGGGGCCGGGCAGTGGCTATGAGTCCCGGGCAAATCCCAAGGAACCGAGTACCGTGGTGCAAGTGGCGT
>JAIQFF010000055.1 GCA_020073395.1 Terriglobia bacterium | reverse complement strand
CTGCTTAGCCCGACGCCGCGGATGAGAGGCTGGGTCTGGGAAGGGTCGTGGGTCCTTGGTCGTTGGTCGTCGGCTCGGGAAGGGTCTTCGGTCGTCGGTCGTTGGTCGTTGGCCTGATCCATAAGCTGTATTTGCAGGACGCGAGTTTCATTTGTCTCGGAAGCCTGTCTTCACATAGCCTCCGATACGGTACCAATCGACCAAGGTCAACGACGAACCGCCGACGACCAACGGCCAACGACTAACGACCTAGTGACTGCTCTCGTGTCCCGCACCCAGCAGGTTCACATACAGGCGAATCGCTCCCGGGACGCCGGCGGGCAGTTGGCGGAAGAAAGCGTATCCGGTGTAGATATACGTGCCCTTGTTATATTGCGCCCGTAGTAGCCCGCCCTGGAGTGGTTCCTCGCCTGGGTCATGAGATGAGAGTAGAGGGCGGAAGTTACCGTCCCACTGACTCATAAAATACAAACCCCTTTCCTGCACCCAGCCGTCAAAGTCACGCTGCGCGATCTGGTTGGGGTAGTGGAAGACGCTATCTTCGGGAACGAGAATCTCGACCGGAGCTTCCTCAACTGAAACTCTGCTCCGGCCCAAGGTCGCGGGGAAGGGCGTGAAGTGGCCGCTATTGAAGTCACCGGCGCTGGCGTCGTATTGCACGATCAAGGTGCCGCCCGCAGAAACGTAATCCAGCAGCTTCTTGTTGTTGGCAGCGACATCCTTCTGCGTGTCGTAGGTGCGGATACCGAGAACAATCGTTCCGTAACCAGCCAGGTCGGCGCTGGCAAGCTTTTCCGCCGGAAGCACAGTCAAATCAATTCCGATCTGCTGGAGCACGGTCGGAATCTCGTCCCCTGCGCCGGGGATATACGCCACCTTGAGATCTTTCGGGACTTTCACATCCACGATGCTGACGCGCTGCAATGCCGGCTGATAATAGTAGGCGCTGGCCAGGTCTTCGCGAGTCACCAGGGTGTAGCCTTCGCCGTAATTCTTCCCGCCAGCGCTCAGTACGGCGCGAATCTGGGTGTGTCCTTCTTTTAAGCTGCCCGGAACGACTTTGAATTCAAAGTGCTTCTTGTCTCCGCGCTGGCGCAACTGCACCGGAATTTCCCCAGGCTCGATCCGCCAGCCCGCCGGGGCTTCCAGGCGCAGAGTGCTATTGGAGGAGCCGGTCAGATTGGAACTCACACCCACTTTTACGCTGCGCTCGGAACCGTTTGCGATTGGAATGATCTGCTCGCCCGGCTCCAGTTCGACGGAAAATGCGGGTGCGACGGCCAGCGGACGTTTCTGCTCCGCGCCCTTCTCGTCGGCGAACCTTACCAGCACCGGCGCCGAAATTTCGGGCAGGGTCTCAGGGGTCCTTTGCGCGGGATTATGAATTCGAGGGGCGAGTGCGGGGATGTCGTAACGAACGCTCACGCGAAACGGCGGCGGGGGGAACGGCAGCGTCTGATAGCGAGGCTCGTCCACGGTATAAACGCCGTCCCGCTCGGGGTCGTTGCGCTGCAATGCGGGCCGCGTAGGTGGAGTGTTGGGCGGCAGCACCACTTGGAAATCAGTCTGATAGTCCTGTCCGGGCTGCACCGGAGAAATGCGCTCCTTTGCCTCGCTGTCTGTTACCTGGCCTTCCAGAAACAGGGAGCGGAGTTGCAGCGGATGGGTCGAGCCGTTGTGGAGCTTTACCCTGACGGTGAACTTCTGTCCGGGGGAAATCGCGGCCAGCGGATCCTCGCCCTCAGCCGGGGGTGCGCTCGAACCCTGCGGCGACACCAGCGAGGCCTGGAGTGAGAGGTTGAGCGCCAGATTCAGCGCAGTCCGGGCCTGCCCTTCTTTCTCTCGCACACGCGTCAGCAGGTCCTGCTTCTGGTCGCCATTGCGGACCTGAGTCTCCAGACGGCTGAGCGAGTCGACTATTGACAGCAGGGGCGCAGCCGCACTGCCCGGATCTTTGTCCGCGCTTTTTGCCGCCTCCGCAATGTCTTTTTCGATCTGGGCCAGCTCTTTGGCTCCAGCTGCGTCAAATCCAGAACTCAATCCCTGCAAAGTGGTATTGATCCCATCCAAAAAATCTTTTTCGTGACCATCTTTGTCCGTGGCCGGGGGTAAGACTGAGTCGACCAGCTTGTAATAGGTGTAGCGATCGCCGGGCTCCACCGTCCAGCCCCCCGCGCCCTGCGAAAGCTGGTGCCTCAATCCTTCCATCGCGAACTGGATGTATGACATGCCCAGTAAAGGATTCACGCGCCCGGTATTCAGCTTGACCGTGTAATTCTCCGCTGCGCAGGTCATCGCTCCAAAGCCGCACACGTTGCCGATGTACAGCTTTTTTGCCTGCCAGGGTTGCAGCCCTTCCTTGATCTGCTCGGGAAACCGCTTCGGGTCTGCCGCCGCGCGGAACGCCTCTTTGGTCAGAATGGCGGAAGCCTGGTGATGTCCGTGTCCATCGCGCTCGGTTCCAGAGAAGCGCGCAATCAGCACATCCGGACGAAAGGTGCGGATCACGCGCACCATGTCACTGAGCGGGATGTCATGCCCGCCCCACTTCTGGAATGTCTCATCCGGATTTTTCGAATAACCGAAATCCGCCACCCGGCTGAAGCGCTGTTCCACGCCGTAGTAGCGATCAGAAGCAGTCAGCTCCAGCGTACGCAGTACGCCCAACACATCGAACAGGTTGCTGCCGACTTTGTTCTGGCCGCCTTCGCCGCGGGTGAGAGTCATCAGCAGCGCCGTGTCTCCCTTGCCGCGAGACTCGAGCGTCAACATGCCTCCGTCTTCGTCGTCAGGATGGGCGGTGGTCTGCATCAGGCGGGCGGTGGTTTGCAGACGGAGCAGCATCTGTTTCAGGCCGGCCGTGCCCGTGTCCGGGGGCAGAGGGTCAACCGGACTAGGGGCGCCAGCGGGAGCCTGGGCCACGGTCGGCGCCCCCAGGATGCAGAGGACTGCAAGCAGGCCGACACTGAGCGCCTGCAAGGGATATCTTTTCATGTGTCTCTTCTGAAGATGGAGGTACCGGGCGCGCGGGCGGAGAAGGAGTGAGCTCAGAAATCCATAACCGGCATTTTTCATACGTAAGGGATTGCAGGTGTCGGGGATGAGCGGCAAAATTTTCTGTTGTTCCTCTTTTTGTATGGACTGCTTATATGGACTGAGCGGGAAACCAAGCGTTAGCCGCCAACCTTTTTAATCCTACCTCAGTTCATTGGCTGGGCGGCGTGCTGGGTGTCTGGACCGCCTGTTGACAGGCGTGGGCCGCGGTCAGCAACTCATCAAACTGCCGATCGCTGTGCAGGCCTCGCAACAGGGGATCTGAAAGCAGGTTGGAGTAGGCGCAGTAGTTCAGCTCAATCGCGGTCTTGAGCATGTGGAAGGCGGCGTCTTTTTTGCCGCAGTAGGCGAAAAGCGCGCCCTGATAGTAGGAAAGCTCGGGATCTGGGTCCGAAGGCTGGCTGGTTTCGGCATCGTGCGCCATGCGGTCCAGTTCGGAGGGCGGACGGAGCCCGACGCAGGCCTCCATGAGATCGCGGTGGTAGTGAGGAGAGTTCGACATCCGTTTCACAGCCTCACGGGCCTCGGTTACCCTGCCTTCGCGCAGTAAGAGAGAAGGCGTAATGTAATTGGCCCACTCCGAGCCGGCATCCAGTTGTATAAAATCGCGGGCCCGGTCGAATCGACCCAGCTCCATGAAGGCCCAGGCGCAGGAACGGAACTGATAGTTGCCCGGAGCCAGGGTGAGGGCAGTATCGCATTGCCGCGTGGCCTCCTCGAGCATGCCGGCATAACGCTGTACGTAGCCCAGGGTGAAATGGGCCTGGGCGTTTTCGGGACGGCGTTTGGCCAGAGCTGCGGCCGCCTCGTAGGCTTTTCCCAACTCGCTCCGGTCAACCCGGTTCACGATGAGTTGAGAGGCGGCGGCAATCAAGTTGGGATCCAGAGCCAGAGCGCGTTCCAGTGCGGCATTCGAGTGCTGGAACATCTGCTCGCCGCCATTCGAATAAGTGGCGTCATAATAATAACGTTGGCCCACTTCTCCCCATGCCGGGGCATAGTTGGGGTCGAGTTCGACCACGCGCTCGAGCGACTTGATCGCCTCTCGATTGGGAGCCGCATCGTGGGACAGGGCCACGCTGCGTAAATAAAGATCGTAGGCTTCCTGATTATTGGGCCGCGTGCTGGTTTCCAGAAAGCCGCCAGCCGCGCCCAGCATGGGCAGCAAACCTTGACGGACCTGATTGGCCAGCTGCTGCTGCACGCCGATGAGATCCTGAGTCGAGCCCGTGAGATTGGTTTGCCATACCAGCCGCTCCGTCCCGGTCTCGATCGCCTCCAGCGTGACCAGCAGATGGTTTCCCTGTTTTTGAAAGTGCCCGGTCAAGACCGTGCCCACATGAAGGTCGCGGCCCACCTGCTGTGGGTCGAGGTCTGCGTTCACATACTTTCTGGTTACGGCGGAGGGACGAACATCCAGCGTGCGGGAATAGGTAAGCGTGTTGGCGATTTCATCGGCCAGGGCAAAACGCAGATAGTCCACGCTGAAGTCGCCATTGAGGTTCTGCAAGGGCAGCACCGCGATGGCATTCTTGGAAGCTCCTCCCATGACTGCCGCTCGATGTTTGATGAACCAGGCTCCCACCGCCGCCAGCACCGTGATCAGCAGGGCCGTAACCGCGAGCAGAAGATAACTTTGCCGTTTGCCCGGGGTCTGGAAGGTATTGGTGACCACGCGCACGGGTGAAGTTGCACGCCCGCCGGTCCGGGTCAACCCCGATTCGGTTTCTTTCTTCAGTTGCTGAAGAGCGGCTTTCATTTCCGCCGCAGTGGCATAACGTTTGTCGCGGTCTTTCTCCATCGCCTTCCCGATAATGCATTCCAGTTCCTTGGGAAGCCGGGGATTCAGAGTGAGGGGCGACGGCGGTTTGGTGTGCAGCACAGAGTCCAGGGTCATGACCACGTTATTGCCCGTGAAGGGTTTTTTCCCCGTGGCCATTTCATAGAGCACAACGCCGAACGAAAACAGATCTGTCCGCGGGTCAAGCTCCTCGCTGCGCGCCTGTTCCGGGGACATGTAAACCGCGGTGCCGGGAATCACACCCACGGCGGTCAGCGAGTCTTCGACCGGCGTTTCTTCGCTGGTCCCCATCCGTTCGTTCCGCAGTAATTTGGCGAGGCCAAAATCGAGGACCTTGGTCTGTCCCGTCGAGGTGATAAAGATGTTAGCGGGCTTGATATCGCGGTGAATGATGCCCTTGGCGTGAGAGGCAGCCAAGGCATCGGCCACGTGGACGGCCACCTCGAGCAGGTCGTCGATGTCCATCGGGTTACCGCGGATGCGCTGCTTCAGGCTCACTCCCTCCAATTTCTCCATGACGATGAAGGGGTGGCCGTTGTGGTCTTCGACCTCGTGGATGGTGCAGATGCTGGGATGATTCAGCAGGGACGCGGCCCGGGCCTCTCGCTCGAAACGCTCCATGGCCTTGCTGTCGCCGGTGAGGTTGTCGGGGAGAAATTTGATGGCGACGTGGCGGCCGAGGCGTGTGTCTTCCGCCTCATAGACCACACCCATGCCGCCACCGCCAAGTTTGCCCAGAATCTTGTAGTGGGAGACCGTCTGGCCGACCATGGTCGCACTGCTCGAACTTTGGCCAGTCGTTTCGCGGTCCATGGCTGAGCTCAGCCTCTGTAGCGGGTCAATGTTAGGCCGGGCGGAGTATCTGGTCAACTATCTGTAACGCCAATATCCCGCCGGCCCGATGGGTGGGCAGGGGCTGCCTTGCGCGAAGGCGAAGGGATGCCGGCTGGACGGCCGACGAGACGCTGGCACTACCTGGCAGATGACCGTGATATCGTTCCCGGGTGCGATTTCCAAACCAATTCCTGGCGCGCTCGCTGGCTGGGCTATTCCTGGCCTTTGCGACGTCCGCGGTTGCGACAGGCAGCGACATACCTCCCCACGGAAAGGCGGTTGTCTTGTTCAACGGCCGGGACCTCGCAAACTTCGACACGTTCATACAGAACCAGGGATTGAACCACGATCCCGACCGTGTGTTCCGCACGGAGAAGGGCGTCATTCATGTTTCTGGGAAAGAGTTCGGCTACATCATCACCCGAAGGGAATTTGCCAACTACTATTTGCGGGCAGAGTTCAAGTGGGGTGATGGCACCTACGCTCCCCGGCAGGGCCAGGCGCGCGACAGCGGTATTCTCTACCACGTACAAGGCGCACAGAAGGTTTGGCCGACATCCATCGAATTTCAGATTCTGGAAGGCGGGACGGGAGATTTTTGGATGACCGATGGCGGCGCGTTGACCGGGTCGAATGGTGAGCGGGTGACGGGCCCGCCCGGCAAAGCGCTGAAAATTGACCGCATCGGAAAAGGCCCGGCGACGAACGTGACTGGGTTCCGTGATCCAGTTGGCGAAGTGGAAAAGCCGCACGGCGAGTGGAACCTGCTGGAACTGGTAGTGCAGGGAGGCCGTGTCAGACAGTTTGTGAATGGGAAACTGGCGAACGAGGGATCTGCCGCGTATCCCTCCAGCGGAAAGATTCTGTTTCAGTCGGAAGGGGCGGAGGTGTTCTTTCGCAATATCAAGTTGTATCCGCTGAAGACAAGCCCTGACTGATCCGCTTCCTCCCTGGTCACTGCTGGTAGAATCCCGCCGAAGAGCCCACCCTCGGGTTCTGATTTAACGCTATAATTCAGCCCACGATGGCACTCTCTTCAGGAACGAAACTGGGGCCTTACGAGATTCAGTCTCTCGTCGGTGCAGGCGGAATGGGCGAAGTCTATCGCGCGCACGATTCCAGACTTGACCGTACTGTAGCCATCAAGGTGCTGCCTGCGTCTCTTTCGGCGGACAGTGACCGCATGCAACGCTTCGCGCAGGAAGCCCGCGCGGCGGCTGCGCTCAATCATCCCAACATTCTTTCCATCTTCGACATTGGAGACCAGCAAGGCTCGCCCTACGTGGTCTCCGAACTGCTGGAAGGGGAAACCTTGCGGGAGCGGCTGAGGAGCGGGGCGCTTTCCGCCCGCAAGGCGATTGACTACGCGTTGCAAGTGGCACGCGGCCTGGCGGCGGCGCATGAGAAGGGCATCGTGCATCGCGACCTGAAGCCGGAAAACCTCTTCATCACCAACGATGACCGGGTGAAGATTCTGGACTTCGGCCTGGCCAAGCTGATCATGCCGGAATCTTCAAGCGGGGCAGATGCGCCCACCCTCCACGCGGTGACCGAACCGGGACTAATCATAGGCACGGTCGGTTATATGTCGCCCGAACAGGTGCGAGGTCAGGCCGCCGACCAGCGCTCGGACATCTTTGCCTTCGGGGCGATTCTTTACGAGATGATTTCCGGCAAGCGCGCCTTCCACGGCGAAACCTCAGCCGACACCATGAGCGCGATTCTGAAAGAGGAGGTACCCGACCTCTCTGAAACCGCGCGCAGTGTCCCGCCCGGCCTGGAACGAATTGTGCGGCATTGTCTGGAGAAAAATCCTTCGCAGCGGTTCCATTCTGCGGGCGACCTGGCGTTCGACCTGGAAGCGCTGACCGAGATTTCCGCCACCAGCAGCAAGTCGGGCGCGCAGGCGGCAGTGGCACAAGCCATGGGCGCGAAGTCGCGCCGCAAACTGTTTAGCGTGGCGGGTGTGATCGCGCTGGCGGCAGCAATGATCGGTCTGGGGTGGTGGTTGGGACGGGGCAGGGGCGCCGCACCGGCACCCGAGTATCAGCAAATTACGTTCCGCACCGGATCGATTGGCAACGCCCGCTTCACGCCCGACGGCAGCGTTGTTTACGACGCGTCCTGGGAGGGCGGTCCGCACCAACTGTATCTGGCTCGCACCGATGATAACGGCTCGCGCGAATTGGGACTGAAGAATGCAGCCCTACTTTCGATCTCGAAGAGCGGAGAACTGGCAATCCGGCTCAACACCGTTTATTTCGGCGGTTACGCCCGTGCCGGGACGCTGGCCAAGGTGCCCTTGAGCGGGGGAACACCCCGCGAAGTGCTGGACAATGTCGAGGACGCTGACTGGGCGTCGGATGGCGAAAGCATGGCCGTGGTGAGGTTCGTCCCGGAGAACAGCCATTGGCGGCTGGAGTATCCGGTGGGTAAGGTGTTGCTTGACAGTATCAACTGGATCAGTCATCCAAAGATTTCGCCGGACGGTAAAAGGGTGGCATTCGCAGACCACGAGAACCCGATTGGCGACGATCAAGGTTCGGTGGCTGTGATCGATCTGGACGGGCGGGAGAAGAAGCTCTCGACGGGCTGGTCGTCGGTGGAGGGAATCCTGTGGTCACCCACAGGCGATGAGATCTGGTTCACCGCCTCCGACAGCGGCAGCGCAGCAAATCTGCGGGGAGTGACTCTGGCAGGCAAGGTACGGACGATCATCAATGTGCCGGGAGGAATGTGGCTGCAGGACGCGCGCGGCGGAATGACGCTGATGATTACGCACCAGGCCCGTCTCGGAATTCGCGCCATGCCGCCGGGAGGAAAAGAAGAGGTCGAACTGGGATGGTTCGGGTGGTCACTGCCGCGAGATCTAAGCCGTGACGGCAAGAAAGTTCTGTTTGAGGAAGAGGCGGAAGGGGGCGGGCCGAACTACACCGTATTTTTGCGCGACACAGACGGATCGCCTCCGGTTCGGATCGGCGATGGTACCGGTGAGGCGATTTCGCCGGACAATAAGTGGGTGATCACTAAACCGGCAAAGGGCGGGGCGCTCAGCGTAGTACCAACCGGAGCCGGCGAGGCCAGGCAGTTGACCCACGACGACATCAGCTACGGGGCCGTGCGTTACCTGCCGGAGGGTAAGCAATTGCTGGCCTCCGGAATCGAAACCGGGCATGGCGTCCGCGATTATCTGATTGACCTGAGCAACGGCAATGCCAGGCCCCTCACGCCTGAGGGCACCTCCGGCGTTCGCCTGTCTCCGGACGGCCGCCGCGTCGCCGTGATTGGGCCGGACGGGAAATGGGGCATTTGGCCGCTCGACGGCAGCGGTCCGCGCCCGGTTCCGGGACTCGACTCAAAGTACTTCGTCACCGACTGGGCGCCCGATGGAGCGTCGGTGTACGCCCTCTCCAGCCAGCGTCGTGAAGGAGCTGCGCAGGTCTATCGGGTAAATGTCGCAACCGGCAAAATGGAGTTCTGGAAAACCTTCGGAGCGAACCTGCCGGCGGGAGTCGCGAACGTTGGCGGGCCACGTTTTTCCAGTGACGGCAGCGCCTATGCCTATGTCTATTCGCAAGTACTGTCGCAGGCGTACGTGGTCAAGGGATTGAGGCAGTAAACCAACCCCGTGGGTCCATCCCAAAACTATGGAGGGTGCCCCGTCCAAGCTACGCTTGGGCGGGGCTTTTGAATTTGACGTCGCTTCAGCAGTAGTCCAAATGTGTTGCGGAATGAAAGGCGAGTCGCAACCCATAACAGGCGAACAGCGTAGAATCTTGCCGGCTGAGTAGTGCCCCACGCGAAGAAAAGCCCCGCCCAAGCGGAGCTTGGATGGGGCACCCTGAAAAGTGGCTACGCGTAGAATCCCGCCGAAGAGCCCACCCATTCCATATTGCGATTGTGGTCCACACCCATCATCAACCCGCGGCCCATGCGGATGATGGTCATCACCGGTAGCAATTCATCCAGCCAGATATACATGATGCGAACTTCCGCCTTGTTGCCGCCGAAAGGCGTTTCCACTACCGGCTCGAAATTCATGCGCTCCTGCAGAATGTATTGCGAACGCTTTTCCCGCGGGATGGCTGCGATGTCCTCTGGTTTGAGATTGATGATCACACCCAGGCCGGCGAAGGAAAACAGCGGTTTGACCACGTAGTTCTCCAGGTCTTTCGGTATCTGGTCTACGCGATCCAGGAACCATGTCTTGGGCACGCACTCGTGGCGTAGGTAGGGCAGCGAGAACTTGCTTAAGCGGAAGTACCAGTTGGGATGTCCCGCCCATTCCACTTCAATGTCATCATTGAGCTGGAAAGCAGTCTTGAGGTCCTTGCGCACCATTTCGTCCACGATGGCGCGGTTGTAAATGCGCATGATGGGGACGCGTTTACCCTCGTTCTGGTAGAACAGGAACTTGCCCACTTTCTTGACGTGCGCAATGTCGACCGTCTTGATGCCCAGCAGTTTCTCGGTCAACAGAAAATCGGGAAGAGTTTTCTGATGCAGCGGGTCGATCTCCATCAGAATGACCTGGGTGGGATCGTGGTCGGCGACAATGGCCCTCCGCAACAACTTCTTGTAGCCCTCCCAATCCAATCCGCCCATCAGATATTTCAGGTTCCGGTCGAGGCCAAAAACCTCACCATATAATTGCGAGAGCACGGCCTGGTAAGCGTAGAGAGAAGGGAAGCCCTGCAGCTCGACCAGCTTGGGCTGAAGCCTGCCGGACTGGTCCCGCACCAGCCCAAAATCCACTTGCACGAACAGCGGGCGCGCCGGCTCGCGCGGAACTCTGAACTGATCTGGAATGGCCGTGGAGGAAGCTTTGCGATAGTCGATGCCGTTGAGTTGCTGGATCAGTTCCTTACCATACTCTGACATCTGGTCAAGAAGAGGCTTGGGTAAAAAGCAAGGCGTCTCGCAAACCCAAAACTTGACGGGGGTCCCGCAGCGCTCTTCCAAAAGCTTGAGCAGACGCTGATATTTTTCCGGCGTGTAGTTCGCGTTGAACTGCTGTCGAAGGGCGGGAATCATGATAACGTCGACATTCGCGAATCACTTCCAACAACTTGTCATCCTGAGCGGAGCCATCCGATTCGCTTGCGAAACGGATTGTGTAGTCGAAGGACCCCTGTACCCGGCGCGAGCCGTCTACAAGGGTGACTACGCCTCCAGCAGAAACTGCCCATTGCGCATGATCTGCGCGTCGTCCACCCAGATATCAAAATTCCTGCCCACCACATCAATATGGGTGGAAGAATCCCACTGTGCCCCGGTGTGCGCGCCATAGGGGTTGCCAAAAGCGATGTGCACGCCGGGATATTTCTCGTCCTGCAGGATCTGCCCAATGACATCCTTCAACTCGACATTGGTGCCGATGGCGAACTCTCCCACCCGATCGCTGTTCTCGTCGGTATGGGTGTAACGCCAGAAATCATCTTCCAGTTCGCGGTTGGCGGAATGGGCTTCGGTCAGGCGATTGCCTTTTACCTGAATGGTCAGCGGGCTCTCCCGCAAGCTGCCGAACTTGGCACAAAGCCAGTCGCCCACGACGCCGTCAATGACAAACGTTCCATTGACCTCGCCTGGAGTGGTAAACACTTCGCCGCCGGGTAAGTTGCCCCATTTATCGGGGCTGATAATGCCGCTGGTCTTTAGCCAGCGGTATTCCGGGTTCAGCTGTGCGGTCAGATCGGTCCCGGCGGGAGTCCTGGCCCGCACCTGTTTTGCGCGACGCACGGTTTCGACAACCTTGGTGCTGATGCGATCCACTTTGAGGAAGTCGGCCCGCATCCCCTCCAGCATGATCTGATGATTGATATTCACCATGTGGGCGTGCCGTATTTTGCGGCGGTTCACCACGTCGGTCATCTGCATCCGCGAGCGTAGCTCGTTGGCTTGCGCCTGCACCGCGAAGATGCTGACCTGGCTGGTTTCGAGATCGTCGACGATCGCCTGGGGTAGATCGATCAGCGGCCGGGGAGCAAGCTCTTCCAGGATCCATGCGTGGTAGGGAGCGCCCACAGTCTCCAGTTCGTGGACCAGGCTGGCGGCGATTTCCTTCGTCGCCTCGTCCGTAATAACAGTGACCTTCTCGCTGGGCTGGATGCGCAGGCACACATTGACTGCGTTGCAGGCGCCGGGAGTAAGTTCAGGATCGAATGGAAGCGTGCTCAGTTCACGCCTGGCTTGACTGGCAGGAACGTTCATTACCCTACTTTTCTAGCGGGAGCCTGGGCCTCCGTCTCGGCCAGCCCCACTTCCGTTTCTTCGATGATGTAGTCTACGACCTTTTTTAGATCGCCGGTCTCGCGAAATACGCGCAACTGCCGGTCGGCCCCGGTTCCGTTGTCCAGAATCTTGTGGATATAGTTTAGCTCTTCGCGGGAATCGAGCTCGTCCACCACATCGTCGATGAACTCAAGATATTCCAGCACTAGTTCGCGGGCGGAAACTTCCGTCTGCTTGCCAAAATCAATCAGCTTGCCTTCGAGACCATAACGCGACGCCCGCCACTTATTTTCCATGATCAAGGCGCGGCGATAAAGACGGAATCCCTGGTTCGCGGTGTAGAGCTTGTAAAGTTTGGCGACGGTGGCCTGGATCAGCGCCGCCAGCGCAATGGTTTCCTCCACCCGCATGGGAATATCGCACACCCGGAATTCCAGGGTGTTGAAGAAGGGATGGGGGCGAATGTCCCACCAGATTTTTTTGGCGTTGTCGATACAGTTGGTCTTGATCAACAGCTTGATGAAGTTGTCGTACTCGCCCCAGCTGGGGAAGTAGTCCGGGATATTGGTGCGGGGGAATTTATCGAACACCTTGCAGCGATAAGACTTCAACCCGGTGTTCATTCCGAGCCAGAAGGGGGAATTAGTCGAAAGCGCCAGGATGTGCGGCAGAAAGTAGCGGGCATGGTTCATCAACTGGATCGCGGTCTCGCGGTCCTCCACACCAATGTGCACATGCAAGCCAAAAATCAGGTTGGCCCGTGCCACCAGCTGTAAATCTTCGACAATGTTCTTGTAGCGGACATCCTCCGTGATCTCCTGCACTCGCCAGTCGGCAAAGGGATGAGTCGCCGCAGCAGCCAGCCGCAGGCCATTTTCGCGGGCCAAAGCAATCATGTCGCGGCGCAGCTTTTTTACCTCTTCCTTGGCGTCCTTAATATTGCTGCAGACCGAGGTCCCCACCTCGACCACCGATTGGTGCATCTCGGCCTTCACCCGCTCCTGCAAGAGCAGCTTGCCCTTTTCGATAATTTCAGCGTGGATGTGGGACCGCAGATCGCGAGTGACCGGATCAACGGTCTGATATTCCTCTTCGATCCCGATGGTGAAAGTCGGAAGCATGGTTACTGCTGTCCTTCCGGAGAATACCCGCTGCCGGCCTGGCTCCGGCAGCCGTCCTGAAACGTGAACTAGTATAGCAACCCGTCTTTATGCGGAGCACAGGAATGTGTGGGGCGGACACTCTTGTCCGTCGCCTTTGAAGTTGATGTTGAAGTTATGCGAGGCAGTCTAAGTCCTTACTTTTTTCCTTGCGAGAGCCTTAGGCTTAGGCTTAGGCACTCCCGCCGTTTTTCCTCCCGCCAGAAACGACGCCCAGCGCAGCTCGCTGACCGGATTTTCGTCACTAAGAGCTTTGGCTACAGCCAGTTCCGCCACCGCATTCACGATCCAATCAAAATTCGCCTGGCCCACGGAATGGATGTCGGCGTCCGGCGCAGGGTTGAGAAAATCAATCGCGTACGGAACTCCATCTTCCACCGCAAACTCGACCGTGTTGAGGTCATAGCCCAGCGCCCGGCACAGGGTTTGACAATCTTTGACCACCCGGTCCAGCAGTTTGGGGTCGGCAGGTGCAGGATTTTTCACATAGCGTTCGTGATGTGGCACCTTGGGATCGTAGTGCATGATGTGCACCGTGTCCTGGCCGACTACGTAGCAACGAAAATATTCCTTGAACTCGACGCCATGCTGCAGAGTCATGCACAGGTCGCCAGTCTGGTTGTAGTGATGGAAGAATTCCTCCGGCGAGTGGACCTTGTACACATGCTTCCATCCCCCGCCGGAATACGGCTTGAGGAAAGCAGGGAAGCCCACGTAGTCGAAAATCTCCTCCCAGTTGAGGGGATAAATCAGGTTGCGCATGGACTGATCGGTGGTGCCCTCGGGATGTTTGTGATGAGGCAGAATCACCGTGGGCGGAATGGCCACGCCCAGCTTCGACGCCAAAGCGTAGTTGAAGAACTTGTCGTCGGCGGTCCACCAGAAGGGATTGTTGATGACGATCGTCCCGCTGAGCACCGCATTCTTCAGGTAAGCCCGATAGAAGGGGATGTCCTGCGAAATGCGATCGATGATGACGCGATACCCGCTGGGTTCGGCCATCTTCACTCCACCCAACTTGACGAATTCCGCGGTCACGCCTTCGACCTTCATGCGGTTGATCTTTTCCACCAGGGCAGGCGGAAAAGTATTTTCCATCCCGAACATGACGCCGATTTTCTTCACGCTCACCTCCCCTTGTCATCCTGAGCGGAGTGGCTGCTTCGCTTCGCGAAGCAGGCGCGCAGTCGAAGGACCCCTACAACATCGCTACGCGTCTTGTCTCGCGGTGCTCCAAATCCTCGAAAGCTCGCATTCGTAATGCCCTGCGATAAAATTCGGCCTCATCTATGCTGCTAGGGGTCCTTCGACTCCGCAGACCGATTCGCAAGCGAATCGGTCTGCTACGCTCAGGGTGACAGCCTTACTTTCGCTCACGAATTTCACGAAAAATATTTTACCGCCATCCTCTGCCACAGCGGCCAATCGTGTTTGGAGTTGTCTCCCCACACATCCAGCCAGTGCGGAATTTCCTTGGCATTTAAGATCGCTGAAAACTTGATGTTCTGGTCCAGGCAAATGTCCCAGTCGGCCGATCCCAGAACGATGTTCATCCTCCGGTAGCGGCTCAGAAACCAGTTATCGCTCATGTTGGGCAGAAAATCTGGCGGACAGTTGAAATAGCAGTCGTCGTCGTAATAGCCGTCCAGAAACTGGTGGATATCGAAAGCTCCGCTCATGCTTACGCAGTAGGTCACTACATCGGGATGCTTGAGCGAGAAATTCATCGCATGGTAACCGCCGAAACTGCAGCCGGTAAGGGCCAGGCGGGGCGCACTGTTCTTCCAGCGCAAAAAAGGAAGCATTTCGTGCAGGATGTAACGTTCGTACTGCAGATGGCGCAAAACCCGCACCCGGGGATGGACGCCCTTGTTGTACCAGCTCTCACCATCCACCGCATCCGGACAGAACACCTGCAACTCGCCGGCATCGATCTTCGGCGCCAGAACGCCGATCATGTTCTGGTCTTCATATTCGAAAAACCTGCCCTGGGAAGTGGGGAACACCAGCAGGGGCGTGCCTGCGTGTCCGAAGACCAGCAGTTCCATATCGCGGTGCAATTCGGAGCTGTATCCCTTGTGGTATTCGCGGTTCATGCGGGCGCGAAGTATCTTACCTGATCGCGCCGCCAGGCCAGGAATTGCTTTCAGGAATCCGCGAAGAAGGCAGCTTTAGGAGGTTGTGCGACTACCTCCGGGCCTTCGACGATCCTCAACTCCAGGTCGAGGATCACGAAGAGCCGCCCGCATGAGCAATGCCTGCAGGGCGCGAGGCAGAGCAGGATCGCCCGTAGACTTTCTTAATCTGTGCCCGTGCCTGCCTCCGAAGCTGGCAAATCTTTACCGCTGATCACGACTTCGTCTATTACAGCAAAGCTCTGCCATTGAACCTGTACCGGACTGGAGACAGCAGTTGATACCCTTTCCTTTTCAATACTTTACACGCCATCCAATGCTCGATTCCCCCCACTAAACCCCCGTTTTTCCCCTTTCGTTGACATATGCTCGTGCTTCCCCCATGTCTTCAATAACATAAGGTCAGATTAATCCATCAGGCGGCAGACGCTAACCGGCGCTCCCCGGGTGAAGCTTGTACCAGGGTCACACCACGGCAGAAGAATTCCGGGTTCAATTCGGGAATTTCCGGCAAAAGAATGAAATTGCCGCGGCATATCAGCACAGGAAAGCGAGAACGCATGCACAAGCCAGTGAAGTACATGGAAAAAGCAGTCACAGTCGCCGCCAAAGGCGCGTGGGTGGTGTTCAATGGCCTGAATAAAATCAAGCAGAACCCCTCGCCCACCCCAAAATGGTCGGAGAAGCCACTGCTCAAGTCCTACGAGAAGACCAAGCCGCCGCTCGGCTGGCCGCGCTCGACTGACTCGCTATGCCCCAAGTGCATCCCCGAAATCCGCCAGCAGATCCTCGACGGCAAGCTGCCCTACGAGGTGCTGATGAACGAAAAAGTCGGGGAGATCAAGGCCGAAATCGTCGAGCGCGACGGCAAGATCCTGATGGTGAAAGACTGCGCCATCCACGGCCATTTTGAAGACGTGATGTCGATTGACACCGACTTCTCGCGCCATCTCGAAGAAGTATTCCCGGGCCGCGATATTCGCGCCCACAATGACGAGAAACTGCACCACCACGGATCTTCGACCGTGAAGTATGGACGTGGCTCGGTGCTCACCATCGACCTTACCAATCGTTGCAACATGATGTGCGATCCCTGCTTCATGGACGCCAACCAGGTTGGCTTTGTCCACGAATTGAGCTGGGAAGACATCAAGACCATGCTGGACAACGCCATCACCATCAAGCCGCGCCGCCAGATGTCGGTGCAGTTCTCGGGTGGCGAGCCCACGCTTTCGCCCTACTTCCTTGACGCCGTCCGTTACGCCCGCAAAGTCGGCTACAACTCGGTGCAGGCGGCGACCAACGGAATCGAATTCGCCAAGAGTTTCGAGTTCGCGCAGCAAGCTGCCGAAGCCGGCATGCGCTATGCCTATCTGCAATTCGACGGAATCGGCAACGCCGCCAATGCGCACCGCAAGGTCGGCAACCTGTTCGACGTGAAGCTGAAGGCGATTGAGAACATGCACAAGGCGGGCATCGAGATCGTTCCGGTCGTGACCATCGTCAACGGCATTAACAACGAGCAGGTGGGCCGCATCATCAAGTTCGCGCTCGATAATCCGAAGACCATCGGGTTCCTCTCGTTCCAGCCGGTGTCGTTTACGGGCCGGGATGAAGCGGTCACGGACGATCGCCGTGAAGCGCAACGCTACACGCTTTCTCATCTGGCGCACGATGTGAAGAATCAGACTGGTCTCGGCGAACCTGCCCGCGACTGGTTCCCCATTTCTTTCATGGGAACTTTCTCTGACTGGGCCGATCTCATGCACGTCAACGACGCCAACAACGATTGGGGTCAACTGAGCTGTGGATGCCACCCGAATTGCGGTACGGGTATGGCCCTCATGATTGACAAGGAAACCAAGGAAGCGGTTCCGGTCACCGCCTTCCTGAAGGGCGATCAACTGGCCAAGGACATTGCCAAGGTCAACGATGCCGCTCGCGGCAAATTCCTCACCGTCGTCGGCATGGCGCTCTGCCTGATGAAGAACTATGATCCGTTTCAGTCGCCGACGCACTTCAAGCTGATGGACCTGCTGAAGAAGTTCGACAAGAACTTCAACGCCACCGGTAAGAACTATGGAAAAGTCGGTCCGGACCGCACCCTCGACGACGTGATGAAGCGCCGGCAGGATCGCTGGAACTTCCTGTTCATCGCGGGAATGTGGTTCCAGGACCTGTTCAACTACGACTTCCGCCGCACCGAGCAATGCATCATTCCTTACGCCACCCAGGAAGGCGAAATTTCCTTCTGCGCCTACAACACGGGCGTGGGCTGGCGCAACATCATCGAGAAGATGCACATGACGGCCACGCTCACCAAGTGGTACGACGAGCATGGACGCCACGAAATTTTCGCCGGTGGCAAGAACGTGAAGATGGAATCGGTTGTCCACAACCTGGTTCTCAAGGAAGAACTGGTCACCAACGAAGAACAGCACGATCTGGATAAGCTGGGCATCGCCAAGAACTCGCGTGAGGAAAAAATGCGCGCCCGCAACGCCAAGCAGAAAGAAGATCCGGCTTACAACGCCCGCATGGCGGCGCTCTATCGCGAAGTCGTGCTGAAGGAGAAGCCGGTGTTGGCGGAAAACGGCTTCATCCCTCTAGGCGCACTGACCCCGGCGCCGGGCAATGGCAACGCTCGGGCAAAGTCCGAAGCGGAGCCAGTGCTGGGAGACTGAGATCGAGTTTCCGGTTTCTGATTCCAAAAGGCCGCCACTGGCGGCCTTTTTTCTTGCCTTGGTGGAGCACGGGCGTCCCCGCCCGTGTCAGCTGCAAGACGAGCGGGGCGCCCGTCCTCCATGAGCCTCCATGAGCCTGCTTGACTTCCATGCAGCTTCGGAATACTCTCCGCCCAACTCCGGGTTGCTTGGTGCCAGGCCCTTCCAAAATCTGAATCCAAATCTAGTTCGCGACCGAGGAGGTCAGCATCCATGAAAAAGATCACAGGGTTGCTATTGGGGGCGTATCTGTTAGTCGGAGGACTGGGCGTTGCGGTAGCGCAGGAGACGCCGCCACCCAAAGTGCTCAGCATCTTGCGCGAGTTCGTCAAACCGGGCAAGAGCGGCGCCGTGCATGAAAGATCGGAGAGCGCTTTCGTGCAAGCTATGACGCGCGCGAAATGGCCGACCCACTATTTGGCGGTGAGCTCGATTACCGGCAGGCCACGCGTGTTGTTCCTGACGGGCTACGATTCATTCGCAGCCTGGGAAAAAGATGTTCTGGCGACCCAGAAGAACGCGACGTTGTCCGCCGCGCTCGATCGGGCCGCGGTCGCCGATGGCGAGCTGTTGAGCGATTATGATTCGAGCGCGCTGGTTTACAGCGACGAATACAGCCTGCGCTCGGCAGTCGATATCCCTCACATGCGCTATTTCGAAATCTCGCTTTACCGCGTGCGCCCGGGACACGACGACGATTGGGACAAAATCGTCAAGATGGTCAAGGCTGCCTACGAGAAAATTCCAGACGTCCACTTTGCCACCTATTATGCTCAGTACGGCCAGGAGGGCACCACGTACGTCGTCTTCACGCCCATGAAGTCGGCAGCGGAAGTGGACCAGAGTTTTGCCCAGGACAAGCAGTTCATGGCCAACATGGGTGAAGATGGCATGAAGAAATTCAGCGAGTTGCTGGCGGCATCGATTGAATTCAGCCAGCACAACCTGTTCGCCTTCAGCCCGTCAATGAGTTATGTCGATGACGAATGGATCAAGGCCGATCCGGATTTCTGGAAGCCCAAGGCCAGCGCGGCTCCCAAGAAGGCAGCAGAGAAGCCGGCAACCGCCCAATAGTCAGACCCGATCCTAGTTCTCGAAGATTCAGCCGAAGGCCGCCACCGCTGGCGGCCTTCTTTTGCAGGGGCGCCGTTTTCCTGTGGACGCGGAAATTCAATTAGCACGATCCCGTGACATCTCAGACCTCGAGTTGCTCTATAGTTTGGCAGCAGAGCGCCTCGATCCATAGGGGAAATGCCTGCGCACTTTTGCCGGGAGAATGTTTTATGGCCGATGTTCATGTCGCACTGCGGGTTCGTCTGGATGCCAAGCCTGGCAAGGAGAAGGAAGTTGCTGATTTTCTCCGCGGCGGTTTGGCCATTGCGCGGAAGACTACCGCCTGGTTTGCCATCCAGATGGGGCCATCAACCTTTGGGATCTTCGATGCCTTTCCCAACGAAGCGGCCGCCAGGCACACCCTTCGGGCCGCGTGGCTGCGGCCTTGATGGCGAAAGCCCCAGAACTGCTGGCCAAACCCCCGGCCATCGAGAAGATCGATGTGCTGGCCGCCAAGCTCCTGGCGTAACCTTGCGGGGGCGCCCCGGAAGGGGTTACTTTAGAGACTGATCAGTAAGTTTTAAGAATTAAAACACATCGGATGGGGAGATAATCAGTTACCGTTCATCTGCGCCGCGCTCAGCGATTTACGCATCTAAGAATTATGGACAACAATGCGATATTCGAGGAGAGGTACAGAGTTATCGCCATTGACGAGCAGAATCTCATTCTCCGGGGAATCCGCAGCGGAGAGGTCCTGACCATAAAGAACGCGGATCCGGAAAACCCGCTCACCGCAAAAGACTACCCGCCAGGGAAACTAATCGCCCTGAACGATCCATCTACTGATACCCATAGCTGATTGCCTGTGTGGGGCGGACACTCTTGTCCGCCGCCTTTGACTTTGTCTTTGGTTTGGACGCTCGAGAGGGCTTTCATTTCACCCAAATTCAAGACCTAGGTCAAAAGCGTCGGACAAGAGTGTCCGACTCACACACGATTAATCTGCCTACCCTGATTCCCCCAATCGGTGATAAAAGATTTAGGCATGCTCCGCCCTGGCGAGTTCCCGTGATCGTGGTGGTAATGGGAGTGACCGGCGCGGGAAAAACGACCATCGGCGCGCTGCTGGCCCAGCGGCTCGACTGGGAGTTCGTGGACGCCGACAGTTTCCATTCACCGGCGAATGTTGAAAAAATCAGGTTGGGAATTCCCTTGGACGATGCCGACCGCGCTCCGTGGCTAAGGTCCTTGCGTCAGGCCATGGAGGGTTGGGGCGCGGAACGCAAGAACGTGGTATTGGCCTGTTCGGCGCTCAAGCGCAGTTATCGCGATGAGCTTTACATCGCCGACGAGACCAGGTTTGTTTACCTCAAGGGAAGTTACGACCTGATTTACCAGCGGCTGCGGCAGCGGCACGGACATTTTGCGTCGGAGAAAATACTGGCCAGCCAATTCGCCACGCTGGAAGAACCGGACAATGCGATCACCGTAAGGGTTGACCGCTCCGAGGACGAGATTGTCGCCGACATCATGCAGGCTCTCGGCGCGGATCACGGTCATTCCGGGCAGTAATCGGTTGACGCGATAAGCGGTCATTGTGAAGCGGTCATGTTGCGGACGCAGCCTTCTCTATGCCATCGCTAACTGAAATTGACCTCGGCGCCAAAGTCGTCGCCAAGCTTACCCGCCGTTTGCTGCCCTTCCTGTTTTTGCTTTACATCGTCGCCTACCTGGACCGCATCAACGTGGGATTTGCCGCCCTGCAGATGAAGGGACAACTGGGATTCAGCGATGAAGTCTATGGTCTGGGCGCCGGCATCTTCTTCGCGGGATATTTCTTTTTCCAGGTGCCCAGCAATCTGGCGCTGGCGCGGGTTGGCGCGCGCAAGTGGATCGCGGTCATCATGGTGGTCTGGGGCATTATTTCTGCCTCGATGATCTTCGTCGGCAGCCCACGCGGCTTTTACTTTCTGCGTTTTCTGCTGGGCGCCGCCGAAGCCGGATTTTTCCCCGGCATGATCCTGTATTTGCGAAGCTGGTTTCCTTCAGCGGCGCGGGCGCGCGCCATCGCCTTGTTCATGACGGCTGCGCCCCTGGCTGGAGTCATAGGCGGTCCGATCTCCGGCCTGTTGTTGGGAGTGCACGGCGCCCACCTCATGGGATGGCAGTGGCTGTTCCTGATCGAGGGCCTTCCGGCTGTGCTGCTGGGCGGGGTCGTGCTCGCCTATCTGACTGATCGGCCAGAAATCGCAACCTGGCTCACGGAGGAAGAACGCAGTTGGCTGGTGGGACAACTGGCCCATGAGGAGAAGCCTCATCCCCGGGCCTCCAGCCATGCTTTCGCAGCATTTGCCAGTGCCAGAGTCTGGATCCTGGTGGTGGTGTATCTGGGGGAGACCACGGCCGCGTATGGAATTGGTCTTTGGCTGCCCAGCCTGCTGCGCAGTGTTTCCGGCACCAGTAACTTTGTGGTCGGATTGCTTTCCGCAATTCCGTACCTGGTCACCATGGTGGCGATGGTCTTGGTGGGAACTCACTCTGATCGCAGACGCGAGCGAAAATGGCACCTGGCGGGATCGGCGTTCGCGTGTGCGATCGGTTTAGGGTGCGCCGCCTACTCCACCTCGACCACGGCCGACGTCGTCTTCTTGAGCGTGACGTTGATGGCGGCGTTTTCCATGAATGGGCCGTTTTGGGCCACCACCACCGAAATGCTGAGCGGAACCTCGGCTGCGGCCGGCATTGCCCTGATTAATTCTTTTGGCAATCTGGGAGGATTTCTGGGGCCCTACACCATCGGGCTGGTGCGCACCTGGACGGGAAGCTTTCGCGGCGGCCTGCTGACGGTTGGGGCACTGCTGGCCGTGAGCGGAGTGCTGGCCCTGCTGGCGTACGGCAAGGGTCCGCCTCCGACGCACTCCCCGACACCGTAACCATGCGGGTTCAGCGGTCGCTCCCAGGGCATGTGCCGGGTTCTTACCTTCTTCGTCCTTTTGCCTCGATTGTTTACAATAGGTTCGGCTCCGCAGCCGGGAGCAGCCCCTAAGTATCGGGACGAAAACGATTTGGAACAGCCCAACCCCAATCCAAGCTCCTCCGCCCGTGTGTACTGGCGAGTGGAGGGCAGCCTCGCGGACTTGACCACGGTCCGCCCCGTTGCTTTTTTCACCTGGAACGCCCAGACCTTTTTGGAACGCTGGGTGCGTCGCGGGATGGTGTTGGTGATGGCGGTGTTGCGGCCGTTTCTCTACGCCGCCAATCGCATCTTTGCCACACGAATGGTGCACACCGTTCTGCGCGGCATCAGTCGCGACCGGCTGGACTTGCTGGGCGAGGAATACTTCAAGTACAAGTTGCAACCCTATCTGAAAAACGATGGGATGGAACTACTTAAATCCTGCATCGAAGCAGGCGACAAAATCGTGCTGGTGAGCCAGGGACTGGAGCACGTAATGCGTCCCCTGGCGCAGCATCTGGGAGTGAAATGGCTGATCGCCAACCGTCTCGAATTCCGCGACGGAATTGCTACGGGAAGACTGTTGAACCCAGTGGTGCGGCCCCGCGGACTCTTCGCCGGCATCAACGGCTCCGGGCCGGATGGCAGGCGTGCCGTGGAGCGACTGGTGCGCGATCTGGGCCTGCCGGGCGTGGAGGCCCTGGAAACCGCCGTGGTTCCGGCTTCTCGTCAACTTCCAGTCCTGAACCGGCCCATTGTTTATTTCGATGGCATCCGGCACTCCGCGCCGCTTTCAGTCCGCCACGCGCTTTCTGGGAAGCACATCATGCTGATTGGCGTTACCGGCTTCATCGGCAAGGTGTGGCTGGCCAATACGCTCATGGAGCTGCCCGAGGTCGGGCGAATTTATCTGCTCATACGGCGGCAGAAATCCAATCCTGCAGCGCGGCGTTTCGAGAAATTGGTGGAGGAATCCCCGGTCTTCGATCCCTTGTACGCTCGCTACGGCGCAGAGCTTTCAGCTTTCTTGCGGGAGCGGGTGGAGGTGATCGAGGGGGACGTGTGCCAGCGCGGCCTCGGTCTTTCGCCCGAAATCAGCCAGTTGCTGCAAAAAAATCTCGACCTCGTCATCAACAGTTCAGGTCTGACCGACTTCAACCCTGATCTGCGGGATGCGCTGGCCACCAACGTTGACGCGGCGGTGAACGTCACGGAATTTGTGCGCCAGTCGGACCATGCCGGGCTTCTGCATCTTTCCACCTGCTACGTCGCGGGCGCGCGGGACGGCCGGGTGGGCGAGTCTATGCGTCCCAACTACACCCCGGCGGGAGTTGACGGCTTCGATGCGGAAGTAGAATGGCGATCGCTGCATGACTTCGTGCGACAGGCCGGACAACTGGCTGAGAGCGCAGCCGTGACCGAGGAGCTGCGCCAGCAGGCTTTGAGTAAGGAGCACGCCGCCAAGGACCTGCATGGGGCAGCTCTGGACAACCAGATCCGGAAAAATCGTTTCCGCTGGCTGCGCGAGTATCTGACCGAAGCGGGCATGAAGCGCGCAGCCGAACTGGGATGGCCCAACACCTATACCCTGACCAAGAGTCTGGCCGAGTCGCTGATTGCGAAATACGGAGCTGGTTTGCCCATCGCCATGGTGCGTCCCGCAATCGTGGAAACGTCGATCGACGAACCATTTGTGGGCTGGAATGAGGGTATCAATACTTCAGCTTCGCTCTCCTACTTGCTGGGGACTTCGTTCCGCCAGCTTCCCTCGAACGAAAAGAAGCGGCTCGACCTTATTCCCGTAGACTCGGTTTGCCGCGGCATGACCCTGATCGGCGCCGCCATCGTGCAACGGCGGCACGATCCGCTCTATCAGCTGGCCACGTCTGTCTCCAATCCCTGCGACATGCGACGTTCCATCGAACTGACTTCGCTGGCCCACCGCAAACATTACCGCGCCCAGGAGGGCTTGGAATACTGGTTGCGGCTGCGGATGGACGCCATTCCCGTCTCCAAGGAACGCTACAACCGTATGTCGGCACCGGCCCAGAAAGCCATTGTGAAGTCCATCCAGCGCATCATGTCGCCGTTGCCTTTGAAAAAGACTCCGCTGGTGCGCGCGGAACGCAACCTGGAAAAAGTGGAGAAGCTGATCAAACTGTTCGAACCGTTTATTCTGCATAATGAGCAGGATTTCTCCGCGGACAATGTGGAACGGCTCTCCTACGCGCTGACGGAAGAAGAGAAGGCGGCGTTCGGATACAACACCCGGTCGATTGACTGGTGGGATTACTGGATCAACATTCACATTCCGGCGCTGCGCAAGTGGACTTATCCTCTGATCGAGGGACGCCCGCTGGAAGCGCGTCCCTCGCGCAGCCTGCAACCCGCGGCCGTCCCGGAAAACGGAGAAGTGGTCAAAACCGGCACTAACGGAGCAACGTGGCGATATTCCTGACTGGTTCCACCGGATACATCGGCGCGCACGTGGCCGCCAACCTGCTGGAGCAACACGGCGCTTCGCTGAACCTGCTGGTTCGCGCCCGCCAGCCGCAGGAGGCTGCGGTCCGCTTGTGGCAGGCCCTGCAGCTGCATCTGGATTTCCCGCGCTTCTACGAACATTTCCAGACGCGCATGCGGGTATTTTGCGGCGACCTCACCGCCCCGCACTTTGGCCTTTCCGATGACGACTATGATCGCCTGATTCACACCACTGATTCTGTAGTTCATTGCGCCGCCTCGCTGAATCGCAAGTCGGAGAAAAGCTGCCTGAACGTGAACCTGCGGGGCACGCTCGAGGTGCTGCTGCTGGCTCAGAAGTCGAACTACTATCACGGCCTACGCCGCTTCAGCCAGGTGAGCACGGTGGCGGTAGCAGGGAAGCGCCAGGACGAAGTGGTGACGGAAGACCGCTCCATCGATTGGGACCGATCAGACTACGATCCCTATGCCCGTACCAAGAAATTTACCGAGCATATGGTGCGGCAGCTTCTCCCCGAGGTTCCGATCACCATTTTTCGTCCCAGCATCGTTCTGGGTGACAGCCGCTATCCCGAAACCACGCAGTTCGACATGGTAAAGGCGTTCGTGTTCCTGGCCGGCCTGCCGGTGCTGCCGTTCCGCGCGAAAGACAAAATCGACATCGTGAACGTGGACTTTGTCGCTGATGCGATTGCCACCCTGCATCAGAAAGAAAAGCCCCTACATGACACCTATCATCTTTCGTCCGGCGTTGACTCGCAGACTTTCCGCCAGTTGACCAGCACTCTGGCAGCTGTGCAGAACAAGCGCGGACCTTTCTTTCTGCCTTTTCTGGAGCGGCCCTTCGATGCGAGCGTGAACTTTCTGTCAAACCGCAGCGGATCGCTAGGCTATGGCGCCTCGCTGATGAAAGTGTTCATGCCCTACCTGGTGTGGAACACCGTCTTCGAAAATGCTCGCGTGACGCAGGAACTGGGACGCAAGCCAGTGCCATTCTCGCAGTACAGCTATCCCCTGCTTAAATTCAGCCGCGATAGCAACTTCACTTATCCCTACCGGGACTGGCCCACTACCAAAGCCGGGGGGTCCGCCGCATGATGGATCTGGTTCTCGAAGCCTGGGTCAGCAGCAGCATCGAAGCCGCCAAGCTGGGCTGGATGATGGGTAAAGGCAAATCCTGGCAGCCCGGCGAAAAACTGAAGCTGTTGTTCGCGGGGTATAACGGCACGCGCAACATGGGATCCGATGTGCGAGTTTCGGAGATGTTGCGCCAGACTCGTCACATTCTTGGCGCTGAAAATACTGCCTTCAGCGTGATGACGCAGAACTTCAAGTTCACCGAAGGCTACTTCGAAGGCACGCGGCAGGTGCATCTGCCGGATATTTTCCCTCCATTTCTTTCCGATGAAGTTCCAAAACATCACGGCGTAGTGGCGTGCGAAGGCTCGATGTTCAAAAGCAAATTCGCCAACGCCCTTACCACCATGATGATTGGATCCCTGGGCATTGCCGCCGCTCAGAACAAACTTTCGGTTGGTTACGGCGCGGAAGCGGGACACATGGACCCGCTGATCGCCAAGATGTGTGCCCGCTATTGCCAGAATTCGCTGGTGATCACTCGCAACGAAGAATCGCGGACTCTTCTTCGCGAGCTGGGCGTGCCGACCGAGTTGGGTACCGACACGGCGTGGACTTTCGAACCTGCTCCGCCTGAATATGGCAAGACGATCTTAAGGAAAATCGGTTGGGACGGCAGCACGCCCGTGCTGGTGGTGTGTCCGATCAATCCCTTCGAATGGCCGGTCAAGGCGTCGGTGGCCAAATTTGCGGCGCGCACCCTGACCGGCGTTTACAAGGAGAGCCACTACCGTTCGGTGTACTTCCATAACTCCGGTCCGGCGGCTGAGCGCGCATTGGGGCATTACCTCACCGCCATCGCCAACGCGCTCGATGCATTCCGCAAGCAGCACAAAGTGTTCGTTGTCCTGGCTGCGACCGAACGTCTCGACGCGCGACCGGCGGGACGCATCTCCGAAAAGCTGGGGGGCGTATCCGTGCTGAGTTCGGAAGACTACAAGATGCATGAACTGGTCAGCATCCTGCGAGCGTGCCACATGATGGTTTCGTCGCGCTATCACGGCATCGTCACTTCGATGCCCGGGCTGGTGCCGTCAGCTGGCATCACCATGGACGAACGCATCCGCAACTTGATGCGCGAGCGCGGACACGAAGACTTGTTGATGAACGTGGATGATCCTGACCTCGAGCCAAAGCTGACGGCAGCGCTCGAAAAACTGGCCACGCAGGGCGAAGCGATCTCGGTGGGAATCGGGCAGACCGTAGTGAAGAATTTGAAAGTAATGGCCCGCATGGGCGTGTATTTCGAGGAGGAAGTGCAGCGGCGCTATCCCGAGTTCCCCACGCGCAAGGGAGAATGGAGCTGGGAAGATTATTTGCCGCCGATCAGCAAGGGGTTGAAGCAACTGATAGCAGCCTTCGGCTAGCAAGAACCACGTAGGCCCGTACGGCCTCGTCCGGGCAGGCGAGCGCAGCTCGCCAGAGGTTTGTAGGGTGGGGCCGTCCCTAAGATCCGCGGAGCTTCGCTCCGCCGGGCGGGTGAGGGCACCCGCCCCT
>JAIQFF010000054.1 GCA_020073395.1 Terriglobia bacterium | reverse complement strand
TGGAGCGGGAGACCGGGATCGAACCGGCGACATCCAGCTTGGGAAGCTGGCGTTCTACCGCTGAACTACTCCCGCTCACTTAACCGATTCAGGTTACCACTGCGGCGAATTGCGGGCAATGCAGCTATTCAATGGGCTCGACCAGGGTGACGGGCACGGAGCGGCGGTTGGGCAATTGCACGACCGTGATGGCCGCCAGCACGAAGACTATGCCTACGACTTGCAGCGGGCGCATCAGTTCGCCAAGCACGACGGCTGCGATCACGATGGAGAACACGGGCTCCAGGCAACTGACCACGATGGCGCGGGTGGGTTCGAGATGTTGCAGGCCGGCAAAGTAGAAAGCGAAGGGAGCCAGTACGGATATTAATGAGAACAGCAGCAGGAAGAGCCACTGGGCGGTGGAGTAGTGGGCGGCGATGAGCTTCCAGGGAGGGTTGAGCAGGAGCCAGAACAGGGAGGCGCTGCAGGTGGTGTACAGGAGCACGATCCAGCGGTCACGGCGGGCCAGAATGTCGTGTCCGCCGATGTTGTAGAAGGCGAATGAGAAGGCGGCGAGCAGGGCGGCGAAGAGGCCGATGGCGTCGAGCCGCAGTCCGCCGCCACCGAACACACCAATCACCAAAGCAATTCCTGTGACCGCTAGTCCGACCGCTGCGATCTGCTGCAGGGTCGGTTTTTGCAGTCTGCGCGCGACGGTGTAGAGCAAAACCCAGATCGGGGCTGTGTATTGCACGATGATCGCTGTGGCAACGTTCGTCCGTTGAATCGCGAGATAGTAGAAGTAGTTGGACGCGGCCACGCCCAGAATGCCGATCAGAAAGAGCTGGCCGAGGTCACGCGGGGGTAGGCGCAGGCTATGGCGTCCCCGGAACAGAACGAGGACGGGGAGCAGCACAAGGAAGGAAAACGTGGCGCGACCCTGGGAGAGAATCAAGGGATCGATGGCGTTGACTTGGTGGAGGCCGGGCAGACGGCCGGTGAAGGCGGCGCGGCCGAGCGTGGCCGAGACACCCCAGAAGAACGTGGCGGTGGCAATGTATAGATAGCCGCGGACGGGTTGGCGGGTTTCTGTGCGCAAGGTTGCAGATTACAACAAAACCGTTGCCGAGCTTCGCTCGGCCGGGCAGGTGGGACACCTGCCCCTACGTGGTTCGTGTCTAACTATCTCCGGTTGTCTGTTCTGGGTTCGGGGTGGATCAGGACGCGGAACAGTTCCGGGAACTCCCGCTTGAAGTGGATTTCGAGTTCGGTGGAGATATCGTGCACGCTAGATAGGAGCAGGTCGTCCGCCATGGTGCAATGGGCGGAGACGTAGATGCGTCCGCGCACGCGTTTGATCTGGATGTCGTGCATGTCCAGGATCTCGGGAGATTTGGCGGCGACAGCCTTCAGGCGCCGTTCGAGCTTGGCATCGTGCAAGAGCTCGTCGGCAGCCTCGATGGTTGCCGGTTCGCTTTCGATGTGAGTGAGGATTGACGAAATTTCAGGCACATCCTCACGAATTTCCGATTCGAGGACGGTAACGCGGTCGTGGGCTTCTTTCAGGCTGAGATTTTCGTCGAGTTCCAGGTGCTGCTCCACGTGCAGACGCCCGTGGAAATCCTGCACGCTGACGTCGTGCACATTGAAATTGTTGCGAGTGGCTACGGCACGAACTCGGTCGAAAATATTCTCCGTGCGCCAGGCACGAGGCACAGAGTGCACAATCACATCGGCGTCAGGCAGCACCCCATGGACAGCGCTGGTCACGGCCTCAGCCATCTGCTCGGAACGCTGGAAGGTAACATTGCGGGCCACGCCGACGGAGAGGTCGGCAAAGTAGCGGTTGCCGGCACGGCGAATGCGTACGCGGTCTACCTCGAGCAGGCCATCGACGGCGGAAACAGCGACGACAATCTGGTTTCGCACTCCGGCGGGAGCCGCGTCGAGCAGGGCGTCAACGGTCCTGCGGGCCAGGCGCGAGCTTACGTAAACGACCACGCCCGCCACGAAGAGCGCGGCCACGGGATCAGCGTCGCGCAGCCAGCCGATGCCGTAGATTCGTCCGAACAGGACCAGGAATAGGCCCAGAATGACGATACCGCTTGACCAGATGTCGGTGGAGAAGTGAAGCGCATCGGCCTCGAGCGCCTGGCTGTCATACTTGGCCGCAATCCTGCCTAAGGCGCGCGAACGCCAAAAATCCACAGCCATGGAGATGAACATCACGACGAAGGCAGCGATGCTGGGTTCGATTTCGACATGGTGAAAGAAGAGCCGCTTGACGGCTTCGTAGATGATCCAGATGCAGGTGAGCAGGAGCAGGCCGGTCTCGATGAAGGCGGAGAAGTTTTCCACCTTGCCATGGCCGTACTGGTGATCGGCGTCAGCGGGCTTGTCGGAGACTCGCACCGACATTAAAGTGATGATGGCAGCAACCAGATCGAGCACCGAATGCAAGGCTTCGGAAAGGATGCCCAGGCTCCCGGTGGTTACACCCACGATGATTTTCAGCGTGGTGATGGCCAAAGCCGCCACAACGGAGCTTCCGGCCACGGCACGCTTTTCGGCGCGCATGGACTCCGAACTGTAAACCGCGGGCGACCCCGACATAGCGGCATTATAGCTGTGGGGAGCGGGCGTCGAACCCCGGACGTCGGACGTCAGGCTTCAGCCGCCGGACCTCGGCTTTTAGACGTCGCTACGAGGGCTCCTGTCTGCCTCTCGCAGGTGGAGCAGGACATCGGGTCCGAGGTCTGACGTCTGAGGTGTGAGGTCCGACGCCTGGGTAGTGGGCTGTTTTGAACCGCCAAGTGCATCGGCATTCGGACCGCAGTACTGAGCGGCAATCCCGATCCTGACCGCATCAGCACGTCTTACGTGGAAAGGCAGAATCTCAGCCTCCGAATGAGTCTCCGGCGATTCACGCGCCTGACAAATGCTTTCTCAAAGAGGTATGATAATTCTTGTCACATGGTAGCAATCTACTACGCCTACTATAACTTCTGTCGCGTGCATCAGACCTTACGCGTGACACCGGCTATGGAAGCTGGGCTCTCGGATCACGTTTGGACTCTTGGGGAACTCGTCCGGGTACTTGAAATGCGACCTCTGGCAGCTTAAATGGAATTACCTTGAATCTGAGAGGCGTTTGGCTTATAAACGGGGCCCCCAGCACTTCGGTAATGTTTTCTAGGCTAAGCATCAAGAGGATAATTCATGGCATCTATCACACCGCAAATGCCTGTTCGTACTAAAGCCGGAAATCGTCTGGAACTGTTGCTGTCAGCTCCAATGAACTCATGGATTGCCTTGTCCAAGGATGAGAGCAAGATAATCGCGATTGGCAAGACCTTCATGGAAGCAGATGCAACCGCGAAGCAGGCAGGTGAAAAAGACTATGTCCTAACAAGGACGCCGGACGCATGGCTGCGCCGGGCCTTGTATCCTGTCCGTTGAAGTATCCATACAAACAATCGCCGTTGCCCAACGGGGAAGTCGATCGGGTTCCTATTCTCTCCATCCAGGTCGCGCGCGGCTCCGTTTTGACTTCTCCGTTTGAGGCGATCATTGATTCAGGGTCAAGTGATTGTTTATTCCATGGAGACATCGCTAGGGCAGTCGGAATTACAGATATTACCTCTGGCATCCATAGCGTGACTGGAGGCGTAGTGGGTGAGGCTCAAATGGATCTGTATGCCCACGATATTCGGTTGCTTGTGGGTTCCGACAATTTCAAGATCACGGGACAATTTTCTGACCAGTTACCAATCGGCTGCCTACTAGGTAGGCGCGGGTTCTTCGACAAGTTTATCGTTACCTTCGATCCCACTGAGCCCAATCCTGGATTTGAGCTGGCAAGAATCCACAAGAAGAAGTAATTCCAAAACAGCCCACTACCGACGCCTGACGTGCGAGGTCCGGCCCCCGCTCTATGCTAGGATTCTCCGTGCACCTAAGCCTTTTAGCCTTGGAGGAATTCTGAATTGAGGACTCATTGGGGATGTGTATGTCTGTTGTTTTTGGTCACATTGGCCTGGGGACAGGCGGTTAAGCCGGCGGCCCGTCCGGCGCCGCCTAAGGGGGCTGCCACGTCGGCAACGCCGGCCGCCAAGATCGCGGCGGCGGACACCGTTGCTCCGGGCACGCCCGTGATTACGATTGCCGGGTTATGCGACAAGCCGGCGGCCTCCAAGGCGGCAGATTGCAGGACTGTGGTTACGCGTGCCGAATTCGAGCAACTGGTCGACACGGTGGCGCCCACCATCGCGCCGCCAGCACGAAAACAACTGGCGACCCAGTACGGCATGGCGCTGGTCATGGTCCACAAGGCGCACGAGATGGGTCTGGACCAGGGGCCGAAGTTTCAGGAACTCATGAAAGTGGCGCGCATCGGGGTGCTCACCAAGGAACTAAGCCAGAGCCTGCAGGACGAGGCAAGTCATGTCTCAGACCAGGAGATCGAAGCCTATTACCACAACAACGACACCGCGTTTCAAGAGATCGAACTGCAGCGAATCTTTGTGCCGCATAGCAAGCAGGTTGCAGAAGGCAAGGAGAAGCCTGCCGACGATGCAGCCAAGAAGCAACAGCAGGAATCCGAAGACGCCATGAAGAAACTGGCGGACGCGCTGCGGGCGCGGGCCGCGGCGGGAGAAGATTTCGACAAACTGCAGGACGAGGCCATAGCCGCGGCTGAGATGAAAGGCAAGCCTCCTACCAAGTTGGGGAAAGTGCGACGCACCAGCTTGCCGCCCGATCAAGCCGCGATTTTCAACTTGAAGCCGGGGGAGACCTCGCAACTGATCAGCACGCCCAACGGGTACCTGGTGTATAAGGTCGGAGAGAAAGACACGCTGCCTCTGGACAAAGTGCAAGCTGAAATCTCTTCCACCCTGCGCTCACAGCGCATGCAGGATGCCCTGCAGAAGATTCAGCAGTCAGCCACGCCGGAGTTGAACGAGAATTATTTTGCCGAAGGGCCGGCGACTGCGCCGCAAGCAGGTCCGTCCGTCGATGAGGGGGCGAAGCCGGTGGCGAAGGCTCCTGAGTCCGGTCCCAAATAGATGGGCGACGCGAAACCAACTGTAGTGGTCACGGGAATCTCAGGCAACCTGGGGAGCCGCCTGCTGCCGCACCTGGGCGAGTTCAACGTGATTGGCGTGGACGTGACCCCGCCGGTGGCCGATCTTCCGCTGCGCTTCGAGCGCATGGACCTGGGGGGAGAGGAGTCCTGCCGCCAGCTTTTCCTGCTCTTACGGGAATGCCGGGCGGAGGCGGTGGTGCATCTGGCCTTCGTGCTTGATCCGGTGCGCGCAGGTGTACTCGACGTTGATCGCATGTGGCACATCAACGTGGCCGGAACGGCGCGGGTGATGGAAGCGGTCACCGAGGCCAATCACGAAGAGACTGTGGTGCGGAAATTTATCTTTCCCAGCAGCGTTTCGGTGTACGGGCCGGACTTGTCTGGACCCGCGACGGAGGAACATCCGCTGGGCGCCCATACCCTGCCCTATGCGATTCACAAGATGGAATGCGACAAGGTGGTGCAACAGCGCGCCCCCGCGCTGCGAGGTTGCAGCGCGTATATGCTGCGTCCGCATATTTTTGCCGGAGCCAGCGTGCAGAATTACATGGTCGGCGCTTTTCGAGGCACGCCTGGCGGACGGAGCAATCGCGCGGCCAGCATGAGGAGCCGAGGCAAGCGTCTGCCCTGCATGTTACCGCGGGGACGGCAGTATCTGGAAAATCGCATCCAGTTCGTGCATGTCGATGACATGGCCCGGCTGATCACGCGGATACTGCAAAAGACGGAACCCGAGTCGCAACGCTTGACCGTGCTCAATGTGGCGGGGCGCGGCGAGCCCTTGACCTTTGAGCGCTGCATCGAGGTGGCCCAGGTCAAACTGTTGCGTCTGCCGGGAAAGTTGGCATTCAGGACGGTGTTGAAAATCCTGTGGCAGTTGGGAATCGTGGCCATCCCTCCCGAGGCGGCGCCTTACATGACCGGCGAATACATCATGAATACGGATCGCCTGCGGAAATTTCTGGGCGAGAATTATGAAGATGTGATTCGTTACACGATTGCAGATGCGTTTGCGGATTGCTTCAAGAGCGAGACGGCGGTGAAGGTGGAGGAGCCGGCGGCTGAGGTTTAGGGCTGCGGTGGGTCTGGAATGCGAGGGCGAGACGCCCTCGCGACAGCCGGCGGGACGCCAGCGCTACCAGCCCCGCTACTTTTTTCCGCGGTATAGGCCGGCGATGCCGAGGGTGTATGGGGTCCAGGAATATTCGCGGAAGCCGATCTGCCGTATGCGTTGCAGCATTTCCTCGGGGGCGGGAAAGCGGGCGACAGATGCGGGCAGGTACGCGTAGGGTCCCTTCACTCCCGAGATGAGCGTACCGATTGCCGGCAGGACCCGGTTGAAATAAATCCGGTAACAATCCCCCACCAGACCTTCAGGCTCTCCGAAATCCAGAATGCCAAATTCTCCGCCGGGGCGCAGGATGCGTATGATCTCCTGCAGTCCAGCATCGTAATTGGCCAGATTGCGAAAGCCGAAAGCGGAGGTGACCAGATCGAAATGGCCGTTGGGGAAGGGCAAGCGAAGGGCATCGGCTTCGATCCAGCGCAAAGGGGTAGCGGCCGCTTTGTGGCTGGCGCGCTGCAACATGGCGTGGGAAAAATCGGCGCCCATGATTCTGGGGGAGGACTTCCCTGCTTGCCGGCGCAAGGCGAGCGTCATATCTCCTGTGCCACAACATAAGTCGAGGACCTGCGCTTCCGGGCGGGAGAGAATGGCTGCGAAGGTTCGGGCCGTCTTCCTCCACCAAAGCCGGTCGATATTGAAGGAGAGGAGATGGTTCAGGAGGTCGTAGCGGGGCGCGATGGAGGTGAACATCTCACGGACGGCGCGCGCGGACGATTGAGGGTCGGTAGCACCTTCAGTCGTTGTGCCGAGGACCGCGGATTTGGTGGAATCGGTCAATTTGGAATTCTTTGCCGGCTTCGCGCAATCCAATGACCCGGCTATGAGTAATGGCCGGAGTATGTACTCCAGGGGCTAAAGCTCCACCCACCCTTGCGAGCGCTAATTGCAGGGCCAAGGCCCTGCTCCACCCGAACCAAGAGTCTTCCTGCCCGGGCATTTAACCAACCTGCTGCAACTCTAGCGGGACAGGCGGCGCAACTCATCGACGGCTTCGATCACCACCTGTTCGGGCACGTCGTTTGCGATTTCGACCTTGCCGATTTCGCGGGGCAGGACGAAGTGCACGACGCCGTTGCGGGTCTTCTTGTCCGATTTGAGCAAGCGCAAGATATCGCGGCTCCGCGACTGAACCTTGGGCAGGGGGCCCAACGCCCGCACCGCGTCAGTAATGCGGGAGGCACCGGCCTGGTCGATTCGGTGCACCGCAGAGGCGATCCTGGCGGACGCGATCATGCCCCAGGCGACCGCCTCGCCGTGCAGGAAATGGCGGTAGCTGGTTTCCGCCTCGAGGGCGTGGCCAATGGTGTGGCCGAGGTTCAGCACGCGGCGCAGGCCGTTTTCCCGTTCGTCGGAGGAGACCACTTCAGCCTTCAGTCTGACTGATTCTGCGATGATCCATTCCAGTTTTGCGGGGTCGCGACGCAATTTCTTTGCATCCACAGTTTCCAAAGCTCGGAACAACTCCGGCTTGCCGATGACGCCACATTTGAGCGCTTCATAGAGGCCGGCGCGGAATTCGCGGTCGGGCAGTGTGGTCAGGACCGTGGGATCAATCAGGACCATGCGGGGGTGATGGAAGGTCCCGACCAGATTTTTCCCGGCGCGCAGGTTGACCCCGGTCTTACCTCCGATGGAAGCATCCACTTGCGCGAGCACGGTGGTGGGAATTTGCACCAACTCGAGGCCGCGCATATAGAGTGACGACAGCAGGCCGGTCACGTCGCCAACGACGCCGCCCCCGAAAGCAACGATGACGGAATTTCGGTCCGCGCCCAGGCGGCTCAATTGCTCGGACAGTCTTTCTACCGTGGCCAGCTTCTTGTGGCGTTCGCCATCGGGCATTTCCAGAATTTTCGGGACGAATCCGGCGGCGGAGAGAGATGCCGTCAGTTTCTTTCCCCATTTATGGCGGACGGGCGGGACGGTGACGATGAACAGGCGTTCATGCTTCGCATTGAAGATAGCGCTGAACAGGACGCGCAGGATTTCGCCGGAACGGTGCAGGAGGCCGTTCTCGATTACGGCGTCATAGGGGCATGGTGGAAGCGCGATGGTTACACGGGTCATGCGTTCTCATCATAACTTAAGCGGATCGGACCGGAGGGTAAGATCCTTTCGCCCGGTTGCGCGAGCGGGACGCTCGCGCCTACGTTGCTTTCCTGGGATTTGCCACGGATGCGATGACAGAGATGGCGAGGACGCCGGCTACCACCGCCAGCGCTATGTGGGTCGGAATCTCGAAGTAGTGGGACAGGAGCATCTTGGCCCCCACAAAGACCAGTACCAGGGAGAGGCCGTAATGCAGGTAACGGAACATTTCCATCATGCCAGCGAGGGCGAAATACATGGAGCGCAAGCCGAGGATGGCGAAAACGTTGGAGGTGTAAACGATGAAGGCGTCGCGGGTGATGGCCAGGATGGCGGGAATGGAATCCACGGCGAAGAGGAGATCGGTGGTCTCGACCACCAGCAGGACAACGAACAGAGGCGTGGCGTAGAGTCCAGCGCGGCGAACGAAGAACTTGTTGCCCTCATAGTCTTTGGTCACCGGCACTAAGCGGCGGAACAAACGCAGCACCGGATTTTTCTCGGGATGGATCTCGGCCTCCTCCTGAAAGAACAGCTTGATACCGCTGTACACCAGGAAGGCGCCGAAGACGTAGATGATCCAGTGGAACCTCTGAATAAGTCCAACGCCCGCCGCGATGAACACTGCGCGCATGATGAGCGCTCCCAGGATTCCCCAGAACAGAACTTTGTGCTGATGGACGGGCGGCACCTGGAAGAAACGGAAAATCAGCAGGAAAACGAAAAGGTTGTCAACGCTGAGCGAGAGTTCGATGACGTATCCGGTGACGAACTCCAGAGCGGGGGTGCGACCGTGCCAGAAGAAGATCACGACCGCGAAGATGACGGCCAGCGCGATCCAGACCGCGCTCCAGGCCAACGCTTCGCGGAACTTTACGGTATGAGCGCGGCGATGGAACACACCCAGGTCGAGCACCAGCATGGAGAGGACAAAAAGATTGAATAAGATCCAGAACAGTAGCAATCAAGCGCCCCAAGATAAAGAAATTGTCTGGGCCGGACACTCTTTGTCCGTCCGCCTATGACTTTGACTTTATACCCAAATCAAGCTGCGGTCTCACAATCGAACCATCGAAATCTACGACGAATCAAATTCAAAGGCGGCGGACAGGAGTGTCCGCCCCACACTTGCCAGTTCTGCTCGCTGGAAACTTTTTCCAAGTGCTTGACAGCAAGTTCTCTCTGAAGGGCAAGGTTCAGATTTCAGTTCTCAGATTTCAGTTCTCAGATTTCAGTTCTCAGATCTCAGTTCTCAGATCTCAGTTCTCAGTTACTGGTTTTGTCCAGCATGTGGACGGTTTCGAGGATAACGTTGCCGACTATCTCAATACTCTTGGGACTGAGTTTGTCCATGGTGTCTTGCGGGGTGTGGTGGAAGACGTTGCCGTAGCCATAGTCGAGGTCGATGAGGTCGGCGCTCGGCACGCCGAGATGAACGAAGGGCAAGTGGTCGTCTTCGACGGCAATGGTGCGAGCGAAGAAATGGGACTGGTAGCCGAGTTGCGTCGCAGCCCGGTAAAGCATGTCTTCGAGCCAGGGGGTGGAGTTGGTATCACGGTCAACGTTGAGGTCGGCGTCGCCGATCATGTCGGCCAGCAGGAAGGCTTTGATGCTCCTCAGCGTGCCGTCCTTCTGCCATTTGTCGGCCAAGTGACGGGTGCCGTAGAGGCTGTCGGTGGCGGTCCAATCTTTTACTGCTTCTTCGCCGTCGGTCCACAACAGCCACACGCTGCGGCCTTGACGCTTTTTGCCGTGGAGCTGGTTGGCCAGTTCCAGCAGGATGGCAGTGGATGAGCCGCCGTCATTGGCGCCTACGTACCCGGTATTGCGCAGCGGGTAATTAGTGTCGTAGTGGCCGGCGATGACGATCACACCGTCGCGCGTGCCGGGGAATTTAGCGATGATATTGCGTACGGGAAACTTGCCTTCGGGAGTATCGGCGGTGAAGGCGTCGTCTTCCACCTGGTCGTTCTTAAGGTGCGCCAGGATGTAATTCTCCAGCTTCTTGTGATTCGGGCTGCCGATGGGGCGCGGGCCGAAAGCAACCACCTCGCGGGTGTATTGCAGGGCGCGGGCGGCATTGAAGGATTGGGCAGGTGCGGGTCTGGCGCAACCGAGCAAGCTCAGTAGAACGGCGAGACACCGGTAGGGCCGGCGTCCCGCCGGTTGTCGTGACGACGTCCCGCCCTCGCTCTTTCTATCTTCAAGGGCTTGACGCTCTGCCGAGCGCTCGGCTGGGCGGGCGAAGGCGCCCGCCCCTACTTGGCTACTGGTGTTACATCTCACCGTCATCGATCTTTTCGGGCCTGGCGGGCCTGGCATTGCTTGGGATGGACCAGGAACGCGATGCCGATGCTCAGGATGTAGAGCGCGACCATGGGTGCGGCGAAGATGCACATGTTCAGGATGTCGGTGGTCGGAGTGATGATGGCAGCGATGATGAAAATCACCAGGATCGAATAGCGCAGGTTGCGCCACATCCAGCCGGCAGTGACGATGCCCATCAACGACAGAAAGAAAACCAGGATGGGCAACTCAAAAATAACGCCCATGCCGATCATGATGGTCAGGAACAGGTCCGTGTATTCGCCGATTGTGATCATCGGCTGGAACTGCTTACCATAGTCGATCAGGAAGGTCAGGGCCGCGGGATAGACCATCTTGTAGGCGAACAGACCGCCCGACAGGAACAGCAGGACGGTGGAGAACATGAAGGGGAATACATAGCGCTTTTCGTTGCGGTACAGGCCGGGAGAGATGAACATCCATACCTGATAGAGCACGATCGGGGAAGTCACGAACAGGCCAGCGAGGGCCGCAACCTTCAAGTAAAGGTTGAACGGTTCGGTGGGGTTGAGATAGACGAGCTTTTCGGCCATTCCGTTATGGCGCAGCGCGTCCATGATGGGGCGTTGTACAAAGCTGAAGATGAACTCGTGAAAATTCCAGCAGGCGAAGAACCCTACGGTGACGGCAATGATGGAATAGATGAGGCGGCGGCGCAGTTCCTCGAGGTGGTCGAGGAAGCTCATGGCGGTAAGGCCGTCGTGCGACTCGTCGGCGGGGGGAAGCTCAGCGGCCATCTCAGGCATCGGGCGCCTTGGCCAGGGAATTCGTCTCAGGCACAGAAATCTCGGGACGAGGCCCGCTTCCGGAAGCTATGGAGCCAGCCGGGGCCTGGACCGGCGGCAGGATGGTTTGGCGATTGTTTTCGAGATCCAGTTGCGAGATTTCGGACTCGATTTGCGCCTTGAACTCGTTCGAAGCCCGCTTGAATTCATTGAGGGCCCTTCCGATTTGCCGTCCGATCTCGGGCAACTTCTTGGGCCCGAACAGGATCAGGGCAAACAGGAAAAGGAAAATCATCTCTGGGAAGCCCAGGTTCATATTTCACATGATACTGCCGGAGCGGATTGGCGGCAATCGGGGCCCGGACTGTTGAATTGTCAAACCACGGAGGACACAGAGGACACGGAGATCCGGCACCGCAAGGTTCGCTTAACGCATCCAATTGAGCACAGTCTGAAGGGGTTGCGCCGGTTACTTCCGGGTAATCGAAAAGGTGGCCAAGCGGGCTGGACAGCGTTATACTTCGATCAGACGCGCTGTGCTGGGGTGTTTCTACGTCCCTGCCGAAGGAAAAAATGATGGTTGGTAGTTCTCGTCGCGCACTCTTCCTAGTCATATTCATTCTGGTAACCTGCGGATTTCTCGGGATCGTATTTGGGCAGAAGATCAATCCTTCGGCCGCTCCCGGTGGCGACGCCGACGTCCGCGACAGCTTGCGGCAGTTCACCACGGTGTATGACGTGGTGGAGCAGAACTATGCCGAGCCGGTGAATCCCGACAAAGCGATCTACAACGGGGCGATTCCAGGCATGCTGCATGTGCTGGATCCGCACTCGAATTTCTTCGATCCCAAAGCGTATTCCCTGCTGCGCGAAGATCAGCGCGGGAAATATTACGGCGTGGGAATGACGGTCGGGCCGCGCAATAACAAAGTGATCGTGATTGCGCCATTTGTAGGAACGCCCGCCTATCGCGCCGGCATCCGGCCGGGTGACATCATCGCCGCCGTGGACGGCAAGCCTACTGACAACATGAGCACGGGCGATGTCGCTGATCTGTTGAAGGGACCCAAGGGAACCACGGTCCACATCACGATTCTGCGTGAAGGCGCGGACAAGCCGCTGGAGTTCGCAGTGGTGCGCGACGAGATTCCGCGTTACAGCGTGGACCTGCACTTCCTGATCAAGCCGGGAATCGGCTATATGCACGTGTCCGGCTTTAATGAGACCACGGAACATGAAGTGGCGGACGCGCTCGACCAGATGGGCGACCTGAAGGGATTGATACTTGATCTGCGGCAGAACCCCGGGGGCTTGCTCAACGAAGGCGTGGGCGTGGCCGACAAATTCCTGCACAAGGGACAGTTGATCGTTTCCCACCACGGCCGGTCTTCACCCGAGAAAAGGTACACAGCGGCGCACGGCAACGGCGGCAAGGATTACCCGCTGGTAGTGCTGGTGAACCGGGGAACGGCTTCGGCGGCAGAAATTGTGGCCGGCGCGATTCAGGACCATGACCGCGGACTGATCGTTGGGGAAACCACTTTCGGCAAGGGTCTGGTACAGACGGTGTATCCGCTGTCAGAGAACACTGGACTGGCGCTGACCACGGCCAAGTACTACACCCCGAGCATGCGACTGATTCAGCGTGATTACGCGAACGTCTCGCTCTACGACTATTACTTCAATCGCGAGAGTGAAGAGAACGAACACAATGCCAGCCGTGAAGTGAAGCTCACGGACAGCGGTCGCACCGTTTATGGTGGCGGCGGAATCACGCCTGATGTGAAGATCGCGGCGGTGAAGAGTAACCACTTTCAGGATTCTCTGCTGCAGCATTATGCTTTCTTCAATTTCGCCAAGCACTACGCCGTGACCCATCATCCCGCCAAGAACTTTGAGGTGGACGACGTGGTGTTGCTGGACTTCCGCAAGTTCCTCGATGACGAGAAGATTGCCTATACCGAGGCGGAACTGCTGGAAAATAACGCCTGGGTACGGTCCAATATCAAGAGCGAAATCTTCGTGGATGTGTTTGGACAGGAGGAAGGCCTGAAGGTGCGAGCGGAAACCGATCCGCAGGTAACCAAAGCGCTGGACCTTCTGCCGCAAGCCAAATCGTTGGCCGAAAACGCCCGTAAGATTGTGGCGGAGCGGACTGGCGGGCATCCTCTGAGTCAGTAGGTTCGTAACGTATTCATAAAGAAGGCCCGAGCGATCGGGCCTTTCTTATTGGTGTCTGGGGCTCATGGCGAGGGCGAGACGCCCTAGCAACAGCCGGCGGGCGCCGGCGCTACCGGGCTTTCTTCTCGTTGACTTGGTCTCATTAACCGATCATAATCCGCAGTTGAGGCTGGTTTTGACCCTTGCCGGCCGCCGGTTCCGTACATTTGGATGGCCATCCCCTGGAGCCAAATTCCGGCTGTTTTTGCTCGTCCCCTGGTTCATGGGGCGAGGTCGAGCCGATGCTGAAACAGGGGGTCTGGATGTTGGCGACGGTCCCGGCCCTGGTTGCGGGATGGACTGACTGGCGTTTCCGCCGTATCCCCAACTGGCTGACGGTGCCGGCGCTGGTGGCCGGGGTTGGAGCAAACTCGGTGGCTACGGGCTGGGCAGGGGCGAAGGCGTCATTGCTGGGCGCGGGACTCGGGTTGGGTCTGTTGTTGCCTTTTGTGCTGATACGAAGTCTGGGCGCGGGAGACTGGAAGTTGGTGGGCGCGCTGGGAGCGTTTCTGGGACCGTCGCGGCTGATTGGGGTACTGCTGGGAACGATCCTGGTGGCGGGCTTGATGGCGGTGGTGCTGGTCATCTGGAAGAAGCGAGTGGGACGGACGGCCCGCAATCTCGTCCACCTGGTGGCTGGGTTGTTCACGCTGCACCTGCCGGGGCCAGAGGTTTCGCTGGATAATCCGGAATCTCTGAAGATACCGTTTGGAGTGGCTGTGGCGGTGACGGCTGTTCTTTATACTGTGGGACAAGTGTGGGGAGTGGTATGAAGCAGACTCGGAACAATAGATGGGGGAGCAGGCTGCTCCGCGATGCTTCGGGGGCGGAAATCGCCGAGGCGGCCGTGGTGCTGCCTTTGTTATTCATGATGTTATTCGGAATCATGTGGTTCGCGCGGGCGTTCAATATTTATACGACGGTGAACCGGGCGGCGCGGCAGGGAGCGCTGGCGGAGGCGGCCAACAATTGCGCGACTTGTGGAAACGTTTCTCGAACCAGCAACGACATCCGGGACAACGTTGTGTATCCGATTCTGATCGCTTCTCACCTTGATCCGGGACAGGTACAAAACTTCAACGTGCAGAGAGATGTCATCCTGAATCCTGGGTCGCCCATCATTGAGCACGGAGCTGTGGTCAGCCTTGACTACCCCTTCAACTTCAAATTGAACGGGATCTCATGCTGCCCACCCAGGTTGTCGCCGATCACCCAGGGCGTCACGATCAGGGCGCAAGCGCAAGCTCGACAGGAGGATTAGCGGTGTCACTGGCGGGCATAGTCCGGCTGCGATGGTTTGTGGAGCGATCGTTTTTCGCGCGAGCATTCTCCGGGAGGTGGGCAAACCTGCGGGGGAGTGAGGGCGCTGAGATTCTGGAATTTGCCATCTCGCTTCCTTTGTTGATCGTGGTGGCAGTTGGAGTTTTCGACTTTGGCTCGGCGTTTACGGTGAAGCAAAAGGTGGGCAATATTACTTTACAAGGGGCGCGGGTCGCGTCGAACCAGCCGACCACCGATCTATCTTTGAACGGGGCTTGTGGCGCTCCGGCCTCGATTTGTTCGGTGCGCGATGTGGTGGATGCCAACCTGGTGGCCAGCAAACTTAACGATTGCGGCCTTGCGGGCGTGGCGGCCGCGTCGAGCGGATCGCTGGCCTGGACGTTTACCGCCAACGCCGGTTGTGGCGGGACGTTGACGCTGAAGATTGAACGTGGATATGTCTATACCGCCACGCTGCCCAGCCCGCCGTTTCAGGCGGGGAATTACACCATGGAAGGCACGCGGGTGACGTTGAGCTATCCCTATCGCTGGCAGTTCAATCGAGTGGCACCGTTGATTGCGCCGGGCGCAAATTATCCGGCCACGACGCAAATCAACTCGGTCGCGATCATGCAGAATCTGAATTGAAGGATGGCTTTGTGACTCGCGTAAACACGGCGCATCGCAAGAACGAACGTGGCATCACCATCGTACTGGTGGCGATTTCCTTGCTGTCCTTGCTGGGCATGGCGGCGCTGGCCATCGACGTATCGACTTTGTATATGGCCCACGGTGAAGCCCAGCGCGCGGCCGATGCCGCAGCCCTGGCGGGGGCGCGGATGTTTGCCTCCTCCGGCTACACCTCGGCTTCGAGTACGCTGGCCGCTTCCGATATCTGCCAGACTTCTGCAGTGCCCGGGGCGGCGGCGGCGGCCAACCGGCAAGCGGAAGCGGTAGCGGCGCAAAATCTGGTCGCTGGGCAACCCGCGGCGGTCCAGTCCATCACATGCAATACCACGGCGGCGAATCCGCAGATTTCGGTCACAGTGCAGCGGACGGCATTACCCACGTTCTTTGGGCGGGTTTGGGGAGGCGCCGCCAACAGCGTCACGGCAACGGCCGTGGCCGAGGCCTATAACCCGTCAGGGTCGGCGGCACCGATTCAGGTGGAAAATGTAAAGCCCTGGCTGATACCGAATTGCGACCCGACCAATGGCGGAGTGGGGGACTGCGCAGCGGGAGGCCGCTTTGTGGACCCGGCTGACGGAAGTATCGAGAACAACGGCTCGTTCGTAGGAAAAACAATCACGCTGACCCATGTCACCGGTGGAGCCGCCCCGAATGTGACTACTACCATACCTCGAACCCTTGATTACTATCGCGCGGACGTCCCCGTTTCACCGGCGCCTGTCTGTCCTTCGACGAGCGCGGTTTCTTGCGCACAGGTTGGCAGCGACGACTATCACGACAATATCGCGTGCTCTTCAAGGTTCCAGTTCAGTTGTGGGCAGACCGTTGGAGCGGGACAGACAGTTTTCGTGGCTGGCGGTAGCGGGGTACTAACCAACGAAGGTACGCGGTGCCTGATACACGCCAGCAATCAAGGCTTGACCTTGGGCCAGGATACGCTCCAGGCGAACGGCACCAGCGCTCCCATTACCATCACCGGTGGGGACAACAACCCGAATCCACTGCTGCAGGGCGTCACCAACATAAGCCGTAGCGACTCGATTGTTACGGTGCCGATTTACCACAAGGCCGGAAGCCCCAATCTTTGCCCTGGCGGTTGCAACCAGACAGCGACAATCGTGGGCTTTTTGCAGCTTGGTATTACGCAGAATGTTCAGGATTTTTCCCCACCCAAGGCGGGATCGAGAGGGAAGATCGAGGGTGTAATCATGAATGTCGCCGGCTGTAACCCAGGCGCTGGCAACCCCGTGGTCTCCGGTGGCGGCGTGTCTCCCATTCCTGTGCGGCTGATTCACCAGTAACGACACTTCAGGAACGAGACGGGCGGGGACACCCGTCCTCCATAAATTCACAAAACTATTGCGGCGGAGGACCGTCCTGCGGAGGAGGTGGAGCTCCCTGGCCCGCGCCTTCCTGGGGTTGCTGCATGTCGGGTTGGGGGTCCGCCATGGGTTGGGTTTCGGGCTCGGGCTGGCTGTCGGCAACCGGGGGTTCGGGAGTGGGGATGGCGGGTTGCGACATTCCTCCGGCGCCGCGGTAGGTAAGGATGACGCTCTTCAGTTTTCCGGGCTCGCGGTCGGAGTCGACCATGATGAAGTTGAAGCGGGAACCGTTGAGCAGCGAGACCAGGGCTTCGCGGATCGGTAGCGGGGGGATGCCGACTATGATCTGTTCCTGGGCGGCGCCGGGTGGGACGGAAATGTCGGTGCCGGTCAGGCGGTGGACCTCGTTGAGAATTTGGGCGAGGCTGACGTGATCGGCTACGACGCTCAACCGTCCGTTCTTAAACTCGACCTGGAGATTGGAAACCGGCTTGGCCGGCGTTGCTGTGAAGGAAACGTTGTCGACGTGGGCCCGGGCGGCGGCTTGCTGCTGGTCAGACATCAGCTTGACGATGACCGTCTTGCCGTCGGGAAAAATCTGGTAGTGCTGCGGGCTGTTCAGATCGATGACCACGCGCGTGGTCGGGGGATTGGCGCTGTAGCGGGCGACGCGAAAGCCTTTTACATCACCCTGATTGAGCAGTTTGGTGCGCAGATCGCTGGCTGGCTGGGCATTGGGAAAATCCAGGATCAGGCGATCCGGGTCGGTAATCGCCTGGCTGCGTACAGCCACAGGCTGGCTGGCTGCGATCTCTACACTGATGCCGTTGGCGGTGCTGGTGACCTTCACGCTTTCGACCGTTGCCAGCGGCTTCGCGGCAGCCAAAAGCATCGCCGGGAACAAGGCGGCGGCCGCTGCGACCACAAACATACCCATCAACCATGGACGACTGCGCATGACTACTCTCAAGCTCGATTTTAGCAGTCCGGGGAGAGATCGGACGTGACTTTGGGCCATCTGAGTAATGAGTTTGGGGCGTCCGGGAACGAACTTGGGACAGGTCGAAACGGGAATACTGCTGTCATCCTGAGCGGAGTGCTGCTTGGCTTCGCGAAGCAGCCGCGGAGTCTAGTTATTTCTGCGGCCGGGCTGAGTTTTCATCTTAACCAACCGCCAACACACCTCATGCAATGTTCATTTCGTTCGGTAGGGGTCCTTCAACTCATCTGATCGTCCGCAGAGCGGACGATCAGATTCGCTCAGGATGACAAAGCGCTTACTTTTTCTCGTCAGGGGCCGAGCTTGCAGCTGAGGCTGAGAGTCGGGTGATCTCCGCCAACTGCTTTTGTGCTTCTTCTATCTCTGCGGGCTGGGTGGCAAATTTTAGATAGCTCTGGATGTGGGAAGCGGCTTCCTGGTACTGGCGTTTTTGCAGGAGGATGACGCCGAGGAGGTATTCCAGTTTGGGAACCTGGTGCTGGTCGTCCACTTTCAGGCCCTGGCGAGCGCTCTTCTCGGCCTCAGAGAGGTTATAGAGATAGTAGTTGCCCAGGGCGTTACGCAACCAGGCATCGGGAAAGCTTACCGGATTCAGGGCCAGCAATTGGCTGGTGACGGTGACCAGCGCCTGCCATTGTTTTTGCTGCATGTCCAGCTCCGCCAAACCGCGGTAGGGGTTCACATACTTTGGGTCGGCCACAATGGACTGCTCGAAAGAATGGCGCGCCTGGACATCGTCATGTTTCTGGAGCTGGACGCGGCCCAGGTCAAACCAGGCGACGGCATACCTGGGATAAATCTCGACCGCTTTAGCCAGCAACGGTTCGGCTTCGTCCCATTGCTCTTTGCTTAACTTCTTGCTGGCCTTCTCATAGGCTTTCTGCGCATCCTTGGGCGCCATAGCGCTGGTGGCGCTGATGGTCAAGCCCTGGACCTGGCCCATGCGGTGCAGCACCAGGCGGCCAATATCGGCGCTTTCGAAAGTGGAGAGGCGGCTGTTCAGATCGATGGGCTGGGACGAGAAACCGGGCAGCTCGGCGAGCAGCTCACAATCACGCCAGTTGCGCTGCACTCCCCGCCCCGCGGCCGGACCCATCGAATCGACGTCGGCCCCGCTGAAGTCCGCGCTAGCGAAAGAGGTTCGGTCGCCCAGCTCGAAACTAAAGCCGCCATGCGAATCAGTATGGGTAACGGTCTGTTTGTGGCCGTGGCATATGGTCTGGATGGTCGCCGACTCGGTAATCTGGGTGCCATCGTCCAGCACCACCTTGCCGGTAAGAAAAGCTCTTTGTCCCATGGTGGTGTCGGGGAGATTCATGGTAGGTTGCGTCGGGCTCGTGCTTCTAGTGGGGCCGGGAGTACCGCGACCGCCCGTAGGCTTAGTTTGGGCAAAAGCGGCCAAGGTCAGGGTGAGCACGCAGCAGGTAAGGCGGTAGTTCATGTTAGCCCCCGGTAACAGATTGGCCCGATTATACGTCCGGGGGGAGTGAGAAGCGGTAGCGTTATTTTGGGGAGTAGGGATCCAGTTCCTGGTTATCAGTTCTCGGTTCTTAGTTTGAGCTCCTAGCCGGCGATGATGCACGATGGGTCTGCTATAGTTTTTCGCAATCAGAGGTGTAGTCCGATGTCACGAATGGTTCGCTGTGGACTGATTCAAGCGCGCAATGTGCTGGGTGCGGAACACTCGCTGGGAGAGATCCGGGAAGCCATGGTGCGTAAGCATGTGGAGATGATCGAGCAGGCTGCCCGGGAGGGGGTGCAGATCCTGTGTTTGCAGGAGCTGTTTTATGGCCCGTACTTTTGCGCCGAGCAGGACCCGCGGTGGTACGAACTGGCGGAGTCGGTCCCGGATGGCCCCAGCGTGCGGCTGATGCAGGAGCTGGCGGCGAAGCACCATATGGTGATCATCGTTCCGGTGTACGAGCAGGAGCTGCCCGGACTGTACTTCAACACCGCGGCGGTGATCGACCAGGACGGACGCTACCTGGGAAAATATCGCAAGCACCACATTCCCCACTGTCATCCGGGATTCTGGGAAAAGTTTTACTTCACGCCCGGCGACCTGGGCTATCCGGTGTTCGCCACAAAATACGCAAAGGTGGGAGTGTATATCTGCTACGACCGGCACTTTCCGGAGGGAGCGCGCGCCCTGGGATTGAATGGCGCGGAAATTGTTTTTAATCCCTCGGCCACCGTGGCCGGGCTTTCCGAGTATTTGTGGGAACTGGAGCAGCCAGCCCATGCCGTGGCCAACGGCTATTTTGTGGGCGCCATTAACCGGGTGGGCGAGGAGAAGCCATGGAGCATTGGGGAGTTTTACGGCAAGAGTTATTTCTGCAACCCGCGAGGCAAGATCATCGCCCAGGCCAGCCGCGATAAGGATGAGGTGCTGGTGGCGGACCTTGACCTGGACGTGATTCTGGAAGTGCGCAAGGTGTGGCAGTTCTTTCGCGACCGGCGTCCGGAAACCTATGGCATTCTCACCACGCAAAGCGGGAAGACCGGGTCGGGAGGCTAAGAGCGTATTTGCGTTGGCAGCAAAGACTGGTTTGTCCGTGTATAAGGTTATTTTCACGAATACCGATGCCACCTCCGACTGCCCGCGGCAATATCGAATCCAGCCCTCTTTATAACCCTGATCTTGCACCCACCGTCCGGCCCGGCGAGGCGGCCTCAGGTCACCGCGGGGCGCGGACCTGGGGCACATACAACTACGCCGCGTTGTGGGTCTCGATGTCGGTCAACATCCTGACCTACATGCTGGCGGCCAGCCTGATCCAGGGCGGGATGAACTGGAAGCAGGCGGTGTTTACCGTCTTTCTCGGGAACTGCATCGTGCTGGTGCCGATGCTGCTGAATTCGCATCCCGGGGCGCAGTATGGGATTCCCTTCCCCGTGCTGGCGCGGGCTTCTTTCGGCGTGCTGGGGGCGAACGTCGCCGCGGTTCTACGGGCGCTGGTGGCCTGTGGATGGTTTGGGATCCAGACCTGGATTGGGGGCGAGGCCATCAATGTCCTGCTGGCTACGGTGTGGCCGGCGTGGAAAGCTGTGCCGCATGGCGCAGGCATCTGCTTTATGGCGTTCTGGCTGGTCAACCTGGCGGTGATCCTTAAAGGGATTGAGTACATCCGATTTCTGCAAGGGATCAGCGCTCCGGTGCTGCTGGGTGTGGGGTTGCTGTTGCTGGGTTGGGCCTATGTGAAGGCGGGAGGCTTTGGGCCGATGCTCTCTGCGCCGTCGCGCTTCGGCAGCTTTTCGGAATTTCTGAAGTTCCTGATTCCTGCGTTGAACGCTACCGTCGGCTTCTGGGCAACGGTATCGTTGAACATCCCTGATTTCTCCCGCTTTGCCCGCAGCCAGCGGGCGCAGGTGATCGGTCAGGCGCTGGCGTTGCCGACCACAATGACTCTCTATTCGTTGGTGGGAGTGCTGGTGACGTCGGCGACGGTGGTGATTTACGGATCGGCGATCTGGGACCCAGTGCAACTTTTGAGCCGCTTTCACTCACGGCTCGCAGTGGTGGTTTCTCTGGTTGCGATTCTGCTGGCAACCTTGAATGTGAATATTGGCGCGAACGTGGTGTCGCCGGCCAATGATTTTTCCAACCTGTGGCCGCGCAAGATCAGTTTCAAGATTGGTGGTGTTATTACCTGCTTTATGGGCATTGCCATCATGCCCTGGAAATTGCTGGACAACTACAAGACGTTCATCTTCGGCTGGCTCGGCGGATATGCGGCGTTTCTGGGGCCTGTAGCGGGCATCATGATTTGTGACTACTGGCTCATTCGGAAAAGATCGTTGCTGGTGAACGACCTTTACCTGCGTGGCGGCGTTTACGAATATTCCGGGGGATTTAACTGGAAGGCGGTGGGGGCGCTGTTTCTTGGCGCCGCTGTGGCGCTGGTGGGGTTGGTGGTTCCGGCTTTGCGCTTTGCGTACGACTACTCGTGGTTTGTGGGATTTGCGGTTTCGTTTGCGGCATACTACGGGATGATGATCGGGGATGGGGTGGACTGGAAACCTGGTTGTCAGTGATCAGTTCCCGGTTCTCAGTTTAAATTTCGAGGCTCTCGAGGGTTTGGCGGAATCTTATAGAGTAGAGCGATGGATGCGCAGCACAACCCGCGGGTGGTGATTGTTGGAGGCGGCTTTGGCGGATTGCTGGCGGCGCGCACGCTGACCGGGAATCCGGTCCAGGTGACGCTGATCGATCGGCAGAATTTTCATACCTTTCAACCGCTGCTTTACCAGGTGGCAACCGCCGGACTGTCTCCGGGAGAAATTGCTGCCCCGATTCGGTGGATTCTGCGCAGCCGGCGGAACGTCGAAGTGCTGATGTCGGAAGTGCAGGACTTCGATTTGGCGCGCAACGTGGTGAAGCTGACGGATGGCGAAGTGGCCTACGACTACCTGATCGTGGCCTCAGGCGCGAGTCATGCCTATTTTGGCCACGATGAGTGGGAACCGTTTGCGCCCGGCCTGAAGACGATCGAAGATGCTCTGGAGATCCGGCGGCGCGTGTTGCTGGCGTTTGAACTGGCGGAGCGCCAGGCGGCCAGCGGAAAAGAGCAAGTGCAACTTAATTTCGTGGTGATCGGGGGCGGTCCCACAGGAGTGGAATTGGCAGGGACGCTGGCCGAGATTTCACGCCGAGCGCTAGCCAACGAGTTTCGTACTATCGATCCGCGAAAAACGAGGATTGTGCTTTTGGAAGGCGGCCCGCGGATTCTGCCCGCATATCCTGAAGATCTCTCGCGCAGTGCTGAGGAGCAGCTGCGGCGGCTGGGCGTGGAGGTGCACACGTCCGCGTTGGTGACGAGCGTAGCGCCCGGAGCAGTGCAGATGGGGAAAACGCGATGGCCAGCCGCGGTCATTCTCTGGGCGGCGGGAGTCGCGGCCTCGCCGCTGGGGAAAAAACTGGGAGCGCCGGTGGACCGGGCCGGACGGGTGCTGGTAAATCCCGACCTCAGTCTGCCGGGGCATCCGGAAGTCTTCGTGATTGGGGACCTGGCCGCGCTCAAGGACGAAAATGGAAAGTGGCTCCCCGGGGTTGCGCCGGTGGCTATGCAGGAAGGCAAGGCCACGGCGCACAACATCGCGGCTGAATTGCGAGGCGAGCCGCGCAAGAACTTTCACTATTTCAACAAGGGCAACCTAGCGACCATCGGGCGCGCCGCGGCGGTGGCCGAGTTTGGGAAAATTCACATTTCGGGTTTTGTGGCCTGGCTGGCGTGGCTGTTCATTCACATATTTTTCCTGATCGGGTTCCGCAATCGCATTATCGTGCTGGTGCAGTGGGCGTGGTCCTATTTCACCTACGAACGCGGGGCGCGCTTGATTACCGGGGACCGGCACCTGCCGGGGTGGGATGAATTGCGCGAGGAAGAAGCGGAAGGGCACACGGCGGCGGATTGATATCGTAAGTTTAGCGCGCCGGCGTTTCGGCGGCTGTGGGGTGGGCGTTCCGCCTACCATCGGGGGCAGGATGCCCCGGGACAGCCGGTGGGACGCCGGCGCTACTTTTTTGGGAGTGGGGCCTGATTTGGGAGACAATAGAGCTGATGGGTGTGGCGATGAGAATGTTTTCCGGTTGGCGAACGCTGTTCGTCGCGGTTTTGGTGGGGCTTTCTGTTCCTTCCTATGGGGAAGTACTGAAGATTGTTGTCAACGACACCATTCATCCCATCACCGATGAGTACATCGGGCGCGCGCTGGCGGAGGCCGCGCGTAATAAGGACCAGGCATTGCTCATCGAGTTGAATACGCCAGGCGGCCTGGTCGAGTCCACGCGCGACATCATTGAGAAGATTCTGGCCTCGCCCGTCCCGGTGATCGTTTACGTGACCCCGAGCGGGAGCCGGGCGGCGTCGGCCGGGTTCTTCATTCTGGAAAGCGCGGATGTGGCGGCCATGGCTCCCGGGACCAATACCGGCGCGGCCCATCCGGTCACGCTGGGCGGCGGCAAAGTGGACGACGTGATGAAAGAGAAGATGGAAAACGACGCCGCCGCACTCATGCGTTCCGTGGTTTCCAAGCGCGGGCGCAACGTCGAGTTGGCGGAGAGCACGGTGCGTCAGTCCAAGTCATTTACCGATCAGGAGGCGCTGTCCCAGAAGATGATCGATTACGTGGCGACTAGCGAACAAAACCTGCTGCAACAGATGCAGGGGAAAACCGTCAAGCGCTTCGATGGGAAAACGATCACGCTCAATCTGGTCGGCGAGACCATTCGGCCGTTCGATATGACGCTGAAACAGCGAATCCTGGCCTTCATCATGGACCCCAACATCGCATTCATTCTCCTGGCGGTCGGAGCGCTGGCGCTGTATGCGGAGTTCAACCATCCGGGAGCGGTGGTGCCGGGGACAGTAGGCATCGTATTCATCCTACTGGCGGCTTTCGCGCTCAATCTTTTGCCCACCCGGTTTGCGGCGGTGGTCCTGATCCTGACTTCGTTCGCCCTGTTCGCGCTAGAAGCCAAATTTGCCACCCATGGAGTTCTGGCGATGGGCGGGATGGTCACCATGATCTTGGGTGGACTGCTGCTGGTGGACGCTCCCATTCCGGAAATGAGGGTTCACCTGCTGACCGCGCTGGCCGTGAGTATTCCGCTGGGCGGGATCACAGTGTTCCTCATGAGCATTGCTTTGAGGGCGCGGGCCAACAAGGTAACGACCGGAGCGCAGGGACTGGTAGGAGAGGTTGGCATTGCGGAGACGACTCTCTCACCACGCGGGAAGGTGTTTGTGCATGGCGAGCTGTGGGATGCCGTGTCCTCAAGCGGTGTGCCTGCCGGGCAGACGGTGGTGGTAATTGCCGTGGACGGGTTGCAGTTGCGGGTGGAACCATCAGCGGCTGTGGAGCGCGCTCCGGCAGCGAGCATGGTCTGAGTCTTATGTTGGCATCATACGAGGCACTCCCCTCCCCGGAGAGATGTCGTATGCTTAAAGAGGTTTCGGTACAACAGAAGCGTTCCTGAGGTTCAGGCGCGGAGGTTTCCCAATGGGTCTTTCGTTCTCGGCCATCGTTACTATCGTTGTGGTTTTGTACCTCTTCAGCTCGATCAAGATCCTGGCCGAATATGAACGGGGCGTGATCTTTCGTCTGGGCCGGCTGCTGGGGCACGAAAAAGGCCCGGGCGTGATCCTGGTGTTCGCTCCGATTGATCGCATGGTGCGCATTTCGCTTCGCCAGGAAGCGATGGAAGTCCCGCCGCAGGACATCATCACGCGCGACAACGTCACTCTCAAGGTAAATGCCGTCATTTTTCTGAGGGTGATTGATCCACGCAAGGCGGTGGTTGAAGTTTCCAATTACGTGTACCAGACTTCCCAGTTCGCACAAACTACGTTGCGTTCCGTGCTCGGCGAACAGGAGCTGGACGAGCTGCTGGCCCATCGCGAAAAGATCAATCTGCGGCTGCAGAGCATCCTGGACACGCACACCGCGCCCTGGGGAGTTAAGGTGACGAACGTGGAAGTCAAACAGGTGGACATGCCCGAGTCCATGCTACGGGCCATGGCCAAGCAGGCCGAGGCGGAACGGGAAAAGCGTTCCAAAATCATTCATGCGGAGGGCGAATTCTCGGCCGCGCAGCGCCTGGTGGATGCCGCCGCCCTGCTGGCCAAGGAACCGGTCAGCGTGCAGCTAAGGTATTTGCAGACTCTGACTGAAATCGGAGTGGAGAAGAACACCACCGTGGTCTTCCCGGTTCCGGTGGATTTCTTCTCCGGCATTCAGAAGCTGCTGGGCAAGCCGGATGAAGGTAGCTCGAAAAGCTGATGCAGCGGTGCGAGGTGGAGTGATACATGGCGGCTTCTGAGGACACAGAGATCACGCTGGGCACCGGGAAGATGCTGGCCCTGTTTTTTGGACTGGTGGCGCTGTGCGCCGTGTTCTTCGGGATGGGATTCTCGCTGGGGAAGAATTCCGGCAGGACGAATGTCGAGCTGCAAGGGGGAACGGGCGCGTCCGCCGTGCGTCCTACGGCAGTCAAAGCCGCTGAAGCTCGCGCACCCTCTGATCTCACGTTCTATAAGGCGGTCGAACAGAAAGATCCGCAAGCCGACCTGACGGCAAAGAGCGCGGACACGCTCGCGAGCACGGCGGCCAAGGGGGGACCTGCCGACGCCGATGCGCCTCCCGATCCCACCGCGATCTCAGGCCAGAATAGCTATTTCGTGCAGGTGGCGGCGGTCAGCAAGCAGGAAGATGCCGCGGCCCTGGTGGATGCGCTTAAGAAAAAACAGTATGCCGCCTTCGCCGCCAGCGCGGGGGGAGACAAACTGTTTCATGTACAGGTCGGACCTTTTGCCGACATCAAGGACGCGGAGACGGCCCGCGGCCAGCTGGTGAAGGATGGGTACAATCCGATACTGAAGAAGTGATGAAGCGGGCGTCAGACTTCGGACTTCGGACCTCAGACCTCGGACCTCTGGCTTCGGACCATTTGGCTATTTTTCCTTCCCGAGAGTTTCACTTACCTCTGATCTGCTTCGGGCGGACTCATCAGCTTATAGGGGTCCCTCGACTCCGTGAGAGGTTTCGCGAGCGAAACCTCTCGCTCCGCTCAGGATGACACCCGAGGTGTGAGGTCAGACGTCCGAGGTCTGAGGTCCGGCGCCCGAGATCCGACGTCCGACGCCCGAAGTCCGCTTCACCGGCTGAATCTCTGCTCTTTCCACGGGTCTCCGTACATGTGGTAGCCGTTTTGTTCCCAGAATCCGGGGGTGTCGTGCTGGAGAAATTCCAGTCCGCGCACCCACTTCACCGACTTCCAGGCGTAGAGATGGGGGACGATGAGGCGCAGCGGGTAGCCGTGCTCGGCGGTGAGGGGCTCGCCGTCGTGGTGAGTGGCGAGTAATACTTCCCCCCGGTCGAGATCGGCCAAAGGAACGTTTGCGGTGAATCCCTGTTCGGCGTGAACCAGGATGTATGCGGCTTCCGGCTTGGGATGGACGCGGGCCAGTAGTTCGCGGAAAGCCACGCCGTCCCAGCGGTTGTCGAAGCGGCTCCATCGAGTTACACAATGGAAGTCGCTGGTGTGCTGGATTTTAGGGAGAGCGTTGAACTGGTTCCAAGTGAGCTTGAGCGGCGACTCAACCAGGCCCGTGACACGGAGGTCCCAGGTCTCGGGGTCAAACCTGGGCACCGAACCGTAGTGCAGGACGGGCCATTTGAGAGTCAGGGATTGGCCGGGAGGCAGCAAGCCCTCGCTCTTCTTCAGTTTCTCGAGTTGCCGGCGATCATTGCCTTCGAATAGCAAGGGCGGACCTCAGGCGTCGGGGGTCGGACTTCAGACCATTTGACTACCGGCTCTGCACAAAAGTTTCACATACCTCTAACCTGCTCGCGGCGGACTCATCAGCTTATAGGGGTCCTTCGACTCATCTGATCGTCCGCAAAGCGGACGATCAGATTCGCTCAGGATGACAAAAGGGATAGGTCTGAGGTCCGAGGTCTGAGGTCTGACGTCCGTATATTGACATCTGTCGATTCGGGGTTTATTGCTTGCGGATGAGTCATTCGGAGCAGGAACTGGATCGTATTCTGCATGCTATCGCTGACCCGACCCGACGGCGGATTTTGCGTGCACTTAAGGAACAGGGGGGATGTTCGATTGGCAAGGACGTGGGGTTGTGCGCTTCGGAT
>JAIQFF010000053.1 GCA_020073395.1 Terriglobia bacterium | reverse complement strand
TGTAACTCGGAGGCTTTTGTTGCGCGGCGGGCAACTGATGATCGCGACATCCAGTTTGCCTTCAAGCAAAGCCGCCGCTGGATTCGAAGTCGCGCTGGCGACGATGTTCACTTCCACCTTCGGAAACTTGCCGTGAAACTTCTGCAGCACCGGCGGCAGCCAGTGATAGCACGTATAGCATTCGGTGCTCAGCCGGATCTCACCTCGCGCTCCGCCGTTGAGTCCCTCGATCTGCACCTCGGTATCGCTGAGTTCGTTGAGCACCCGGCGCGCGCATGTAATCAACCGCTCGCCGGCCGGCGTCAGTACCATCTTTCTTCCCAGCCGCAGGAATAGCGCCGTGCCCAGCCTTTCTTCCGCGTCCCGCAACTGGTGACTCAGCGCCGATTGTGTAAGGTGCAGGCGCTTTCCCGCCTCGGTGACGCTGCCTTCTTCGGCCACGGTCACCAGCAATTTGAGGTGGCGGACTTCCAGTTTCGGGCTCATCTCGCCATGAGTGTAGTTCATAGATCGAATGAAAACAAACAATAAATCTCATACGTATTGCATGACGTCCAACTCCCCAGAGCGCCGAAAACGGTTTGACGGCAAGAAGCGGATAGCAAGTGCACCAGCGTTCGCCGCAGATTCGGTTCTTGACCGTCAACGAATCCGTAACAGAAGCAGCTGAACGAAAACAACACACAAACACGAGGAGAGTGTTATGAAAAGCTTGGTTGGACGCGTCCTTACTTCTTTTCTTCTGAGTATTCTGGCGATGGCCACTATCGCCCAGGGGCAACGCACCGGGCAGATGATCATCAAGGCGAACATTCCATTCGACTTCGCGCTGGGCGACCGATATTTTCCCGCAGGGCACTACTCACTGGTCCGCAGCGAGCCCTGGCAACTCGAACTGCGTGACTCAAAAGGCCGCTTATTGGTCAATGTGTTGACCCAATCGGTCGAAACCTTGGTTAGTCCCGTCCGGCCCACGCTGCAGTTCGAGAGCGAGGGCGGCCGCAACGTGCTGACCCAGGTCTGGCCAGAGAATGAATCCATTGGCCAGCAAATTTTGCAGCCAAAGTGGCGTACTGATGCTGTCCGGAAGCGCTCCGGTCACGTCCAAACTGCCAAGGTCGGCAATCCGCGCTAGACACCTAACAACCGCGTCACGGGAGGGCCTAATGGAAACCAGCACCAATGGAAGCAATGGACAATCGCAAGCGGCTGACCCCCACGTTCAGGAAGTCATCCGCTCCGCGGAACGGGAGCTTCACGAGTTGCTCGAGCGAAGGGCGGAACTTATGAAGCGCATCGGCACCATCAAGCAGACCCTGGCCGGGTTGGCGAATATTTTCGGCGACGGCGTGCTCAGCGATCAGCTCCTCAGCCTTCTCGATCGCAAATCGGCCAGCCGGCAGCCGGGTTTCACGCGCGCCTGTCGAGTGGTCCTCATGGACGCAAAAAAACCGCTCGGCGCCCGGTTGGTCTGCCAGGCGCTGCAGCAGAGATTTCCCGACGTCCTCGAGCGCCATAAGGACCCCATCGCGTCGGTGACGACGGTGTTGAACCGGCTGGCAGATTACGGTGAAGCGCGATGTTCGCTGGACGCCAGCGGGCGCCGGGTCTGGAAGTGGATCGCGGAACCTGGCGACAGCGCGGACCTGCTACTGGCCGGAGATGACCAGTTTTTCAAGCAGCAAGCAGGGAAGCGACAATAAAAGAACAAAACTCTCTGGGACCGGGGTCTTAGACCCGGCCCCACACAGTCTTTGGAGAATAGCGCGCTACTCTCGTCCTACTCCCAGCGCGTCCGCTACGCGGTTGATGTAGTTGAACCAGGAGGCAATCAGCGTTATCTGGAGAATCGCCTTGTCGTCGAAGCCGGCGGAACGCAGACGTTCGTGGTCGTCTTTCCAGATCTTGGTCGCGTCTTTTGTGATCTTCACCACGTAGTCGAGCATGACCCGCTCCTGCGGAGTGATGGGAGCAGTGGTGTAGTCCTTTTCCAGCGCATCAACCAGAACCGTATCCAACGTGACTCGACGCAGAAACTCTGCGTGTGAATCGATTCAATAAACGCACCGGTTGGTGACTGAAACCACGGTGGTGATCATCTCGTGCTGGCGCCGGGAGAGCGGCAGGTCGGGAGACATCAGCACACCGAAAGTGGCGAAGGCATGATAGAGGGCCTCAGGAATGAGGCTGTGGGACTCGGTGATCATCGCACCCCCACCCTCCGTGGGATGCACCGGGGTTGCGTACTCCTTTGGATAGAGAGACTTCTGGCCTTCCATTGCCTGGCGCAGCTTTTCGTCGCCTTGGGAGACCGGAATAGTGCGGATCCAGGTCATAAAAAGGGCTTGCCTTTCATGGGTGTTCCCGCCGTAAAATGCCGCGGTCGAGCTTGAGGCTATACCGAATGCGCGTGGAGTGCCAATACTAGAAATCCGTTACTCCAAGGCTTGGCTCGGGCTTGCTTGACAGGTTCGTTCGCGGATTCCACCGGGAAAAGGACCACTCGATGAGCATCGTGGTATGGCAAGTTCTCCGCAAGCTTCCCAAGCCTCTGATCCTGGTATTGTCTTTGTTCCTGCTGGCGGCCATCGCCCGCGCTTGAGCACCTGACCGTGGACTTGAACTTCCGCGCACGAGCGGGGCGCTCGCGCCTACACTTGCCCGTCAGATCAGCCCGTCTTTCACCCGGCGCAGAAAGTCTTCCGCATCCGCTTGGGCCTTCCTGGCGGCGCCGGGATCGTTGCGGTTCTCGAAGGTGATTTCCTGCAAAGTAATCTGGGCCGCGTCTTTGGGTTTGAAGCCTCGGGTGACCAGCTTTCTGGCCCGCGCCGCAAAACTCTCAGAGTCAACCAGCGCTGCCGGTTCGCCGTGCACCGAGCAATCGTGTTCCTGGAACTTGCTCGCCGCCAGCCGGTCGTAGGCACTTTTGGCTTCCTTATCGGTCAGCATCGCGGGCACCGGAAAGGTCCAGCCGCACTGGGAACACGCCCATCCCGTCAGGCGTTGGTGCGACACCCATGTAAGCCATCTGCCCATGGTTCTCCCTCATTTGCCGCAGGGGGTAAAGAATGCCTGGGCCCAAAATCACGTTCTTTACTTCCTGGATAGGAACGCGGCGAATGTAGCGAAGCGAGGTTTCCCCAACCCAGCGTGCCCCCCCGGGACGCCGATTGTTGCTGAGTAATCTTACAAGAACAAGTCCATCAACAGTAGTGACGGCTTAGGAAACCGCGATCCTGATCATGAATGGAGGACGGGCGTCCCGCCCGTCATGAATGAACCTTGGTCGGTTGGCGGAAACTGTTATGCCGGGCCACCAAGAGCTGATTGTCTCCTTGCGATGACGAACATTCTGAGCCGATTTGGGAAACCGTCACTCGAAAGTGTACTTGCTCAGTGCGGTTCGTAGTGCTACTGATTCCGGGATGCAGCGGAAATATGAGTATCGCCGTAAACTGCCGCACTATCAGCCGGCCTTCAAAGCCTTCCTCATAACTTTCTCCACCCACCGCCGCTGGACCCTTCCGGAATCAGTGCGCCAGGTCGTGATTGACACATGTCTTGCAGGGAACGGCAGAAAGTTCGCCTTGCACGCGGTGGTGGTAATGCCTGATCACGTGCACATGGTGTTCACGCCGAAATATGACGCTGACGGTCCGGTCAGCATTCCAGAGATCATGCAGGCGATAAAAGGTGCGTCTGCACACAGGATTAACAAGGCCCTGGGGCGTACTGGGAAAGTTTGGGAGGAGGAGTCATTTGACCGCACTCTTCGCCACGAAGAGAGCATTGGCGACAAGGTCGACTATATTTTGGGAAACCCAGTCGGAGGCGGGCTCGCCAAGAATCCACTGGAATATCGTTGGTTGTGGCGAGATACACAGTAACACCTGCGCAGACAATGCTCGGATTCCTGACGGGCCAAGCTCATTCCCGACGGGCGGGGACGCCCGTCCTCCATCATCTGAGGCTGGTTCCGGACGTAACTCGGTCGTACACTCCCTTTCGGTAACCCTTAGTAACCATACGATTCTGGGTAACCCGTCTTACAATGACCCTTGTCCGAAAGACCATCCCTCGTATGATCGGCAGACATGGCCGATCGGATGGCCAACCCGTCGGTGAACCTTCTCACGGAGATGTTTTCTGGCGGGAAATAAACCGGGAGCTGGAGTCAGCAATCTTATGGCGTTCGGTTTTGGCTTCAACAAACAGAAAGCTCTCAGCGCTGCGGAGAAGTTCGTCCAGCAGGGCAAGCTGCAAAATGCCATTGCTGAGTACGAAAAAGTTCTCAAAGCTGACCCCAAGGAACTCACTGTCTCCAACACCATTGGAGACCTCTACGCCCGTCTCGGGCAAAGCGACAAGGCCGTCGAGTCCTTCAAGAGTGTGGGCGACGCCTACGCCACGCAGGGCTTTACGGTCAAAGCCATTGCCATGTACAAGAAGCTCACCAAGCTGAAACCCACCTTGGAGAGCGTGCTGCGACTGGCCGAACTCTATACCCAGCAGGGACTTTTTAATGATGCGCGAGCGCAATACCTGCAGGTAGCGGAGGAATTTCTGCGCTCCGGCGAACTGGAACAGGCAGTACGGATTTTCCAGAAGACCCTGGAAATGGATCCGGAAAACGTCGCCATGCGCACCCGGCTAGCCGAGGTTTACATCCGGCTCAACAAGAAAACAGAAGCCTGGCAACTCTTCGCCGCCGCCGCGGACAGCCTGCGTGGACGCGGCCAACTCGGGCCCGCCGAAGAAATCCTGAACCGCATGCTGACGCTGGATCCCAGCAACAGTCATGCGCTGCTGCTGCGCGGCCGCAACGCTTTCGATTCCGGCGACATGCCGGTGGCCATCAAGAACCTGGAGAAAGTGGCCGACCTCGACAGCCATCCCGACGGTCTTCGCGCCCTGATGCAGGCCTACCTGCAAAGCGGACGTCTGTCGGATGCCGGCACCCTGGCGGCCAAATTGTGCACCGTCCACAACGACACTGGAGCGATCACCGGCTACGCCGACGCGCTCATGGCCGCGGGGCAGTTTCCCGAAGTTCTGAAGGTCTACCAGCAATATTGTGATCGTCTGGTGGCCACGGACTCAGGCAAAGTGCTGGAGAGTCTGCATTCGCTGATCGGGCATATGCGGGAAAATGCGCCTGCCCTGGAAGTGCTCCTCGATCTCTCGCAGAGGGCCGGCGACACCACCCACATTACCGAACTTTACGAGTTGCTGGCGCACGCCTCGGTGCAGTCCGGAAATCTGGAAAAAGCTCGCGACTATTATTTGAAGCTGACCCAACTGGAGCCCCAGAATCAGCTGCACACGCGTAATTATGAGCAGGTGCTGGCCAAACAGGGGGGAGGGCCATCAGGCTCACGGCTCATCACTCCCGAAGAGGGTGCGGTTCTGGTGGAGGAACTCGAAGCCACCGCGCCGTTTATCGACCAGCGCTATGCCGACGATATCGCTCTGGCAGTGCGGGCTGCGTTGACCGACGCCGAATTATTCGTTTCGTACAATATGCCGGCCAAGGCACTGGGACCTTTGATGTCCGCTCTGCCCAAGGCCCCTCGTGATCTGCGCCTCAACCAGCGTCTGGCCGCGTTGCACACCCGCGCTGGCCGCTTCAGTGAAGCGGCGGTCTGTTGCCGGAATCTGGAACAGCTCTATCACGATGCCGGACATCCGGACGAAGCCAGCCGCTATCGCGACCTGGCGGGCAAGTACGAAGAGCGTGCTTCCGCCAAGTCACATAGAGATAGCGAGACGGCCGTGGCGGGGACAATGCCGTTTGCGCCTGCCACCGTTGCTCCGCCCGCTTTCGATCAGTTTGGCCCTAGCGATGAGGCCGGCGCTTCCGCCTTTTCCGCTCCCGAACCTTCAGCCTCTGGGCTCTTTTTTCACCAGGCGACCTCGGGTACGGCGCCCGCATCGAGCGAATTTGAGGTCCGTTCTGAACCGTCTGCCCCGGAAAGTGAGATTGACATTTCCGCTGAGTGGGAGGGCGAGGTCTCCGATGAACCGAAGCCCGCTGCCTTCGCCGAACAAGCGGGAGCTTCTGACGCGGATGCCGACCATACCCGGGCCGAGACCATCAACGAAACGATTGAAGAGCTGCGTTTTTACCTCGCGCACGCCATGGTGGAACAAGCCCGTCTGGTCTTCGCCAAACTGGAAAGGTTGAAGCCGAGCGCAGACAAACTGGCGGCTGTGCGACAGGAAATTGGGGCCGCCGAGGCTCAAGCCAGCTCGAAACAGCCCGAAGTCGTAGAAGAGTTTTCCGTTGACGAAGCCGATGAGGTTCCGGCCGCGCAAGATGAAGAATTCAAGATGCCGGTCCGTCCGATTGCGCCCACACCTGCGCCTGCCATGACGGAGTATGCCAAGGCCAGCCCGCAAGCGGAGGCCCCCGGCGTATTAGGCGAATTCGTCTCTGACCTGGAGGCCTCTTTGGGTGACGGCTTCCTGCCGCCTCCGCCCGCACCGCCGATGCCACCAGAGCAACCTCGATCGGCACGCGAGTCGAGGGCGGCAACTCCCGGCCAGGCGGCTGCCGCCGCGGCGCCGGCTCCGGCCATGGAAGCCCCGGCTCCGTCTCAGGCTCCGGCTCCGACTTTCACCTATCAGCCGACCAAGAAGCGGACTCTCGCTCCCGAAGTCGCACCGGCAACACCTCAAGCGGCCGCCGCCAGCGTGGATCTGGCAGACATGTTCGGCGAGCTGAAGCACGAACTCGAAGATGACTCCGCCAGTGCCCAGGAAGATCCCGAGACTCATTACAACCTCGGCGTCGCCTTCCGCGAAATGGGACTGCTGGATGAAGCCATCGGTGAACTGCAGAAAGTGTGCCAGGCGGTGGATCGCGGCCACAGCTTCCCGCAGCTGATGCAGACTTACACCTGGCTGGCCCAGTGCTTCCTCGACAAAGGCGTGGCCGAGGCGGCGATCCGCTGGTATGAACGTGCCCTCAAGCTGCCCAACATTGACGAAGAGACCCGCACGGCCCTGAACTATGAATTGGCCTCCTCCTACGAAGCTGCCGGTAACAAGACCGCAGCCCTGAACTATTTCACGGAGGTTTACGGCACCAATATCGACTATCGCGATGTAGGCGAGCGCATCAAAGCTCTGAAGTCGTAGAATGACGGAATGGGTTTCTTTCTATGCTTGGGAGCGGACGCGGGAGAGCACCAGCCGGTCGCATTCACGATCCATGGGAGCGCGATGTGACCGCAAGTCCGGATTCTTCCATCAACAAGGTTCCTTCCGAGTCCCTGCCCGGGAAGTTGCCCAATGAAGAGCTTCGCGGAAGCGGCCTGCAAGGCCCGCCCCGCAATGGTGCCGACCTTCACCGGACCGGCTTTCAACTCTGGCTGCACCGCGTTCTGGTGCTGCTGTTCGTTTTCTTCTGTGCCACCGTGGGCGTGCTCTTGGTCATCCTGCCCTGGAGGCCGGAATGGACAGACAACTACTTCCTGCTGGCTTCTCCCGGCCTGCGGACTTTCGTTTCCAACGGATTTGTCCGCGGCCTGTGCAGCGGCCTGGGACTGCTCGATATCTGGATCGGATTTTGGGAGGCAGTTCACTTCCACGACGAAACCCGGCCCTGACAGAAAGACAAGCTCAACATGAGTGACGGCAAGCTCAAGCCCGCGCCCCTGGCGTACGAAAACGAAGCCTTCGTCAATAGCCCGGACGGGCGCATCTTGCGTATCCTGTCCGAGTACATGGAGCCGCTGTCACGCTTCCGGCGTGAGCAGATCCAGGACACGGTCGTATTCTTCGGCTCAGCACGCTTTCACAGCCGTGCAGACGCCGATCGGAATCTGACCGAACTCGAAAATGGAGTCGAAGTACAGCACCCGGAACGGAAAAAGGCGCTGGCTTCGGTCGACATGGCCCGCTATTACGAGGACGCGCGCCGGCTTGCTTTCCTGCTGACGCAATGGTCAGCCCAGATTCCAGCCCGCAGGCGGCGCTTCGTCGTGACCACGGGAGGTGGGCCCGGCATCATGGAAGCCGCCAACCTGGGAGCTCAGGAAGCGGGCGGAAAAACCATCGGCCTGAACATCAATCTGCCTTTTGAACAAAACCCGAACCCGTACATCACGCCCTCGCTCAATTTTGAGTTCCATTACTTCTTCATGCGCAAGTTCTGGTTCGCGTATCTGGCCAAGGCCCTGGTGATCTTTCCCGGCGGCTTCGGGACTCTGGACGAACTTTTTGAGATCCTGACCCTGGCTCAGACCCAGAAGTTGGCCAAGAAGATCCTGGTTGTCATCTATGGCAGCGAGTACTGGAAGCGCCTGATCAGCTTTGACGCCATGATCGATGCCGGCACCATCTCCGCCGCTGATCTGGATTTGTTCCGCATGGTAGATTCACCGGAGGAGGGCTTTGAGTTTCTTCGCGACGGTTTGGTCAAATATCATCTTGGACCCCAACCGAAGTCGCCAGAAGCCATGCCGGAGATTGCGAAAACCAATCCTTAAGCAGTCGTCGGTCGTCAGTCGTCAGGGCGGTGACTGAAGACTGTCGACCTAAGACTGCCTTGCTCCTCTACTACATCACCGACCGTTCTCAGTTCCCGGGTGACGAAGATTCCCGTCGCTCTCAGCTACTCGCAACCGTCACCCAAGCAGCTCGCTGCGGCGTGGACTACATCCAACTGCGCGAAAAAGACCTCTCCACCCACGACCTCGAAACCCTGGCCCACGAAGTCGTCCAACTGAAAACAGAGAACAACAAACTGAATACTGGTGTTCTGATAAACACCCGCACAGACGTTGCCCTCGCCTGCGGAGCCAACGGTGTGCATCTGCGCTCCGATGACATTTCTCCGGCCGAAGCAAGAACGATCTGGTCACTGTCTGGCGCGGTTACCCGCGCCACGATTGGCGTCTCGTGTCACACCCGGGCCGAGGTCGCCCGAGCGGCAGAAGAAGGCGCCGATTTTGCGGTTTTCGGGCCAGTCTTTGAAAAGGTCACGGGAAAGTCGCGCACTCGTCCCACGGGCCTCGAAGCCCTCCATGAAGCTTGTCAGGAAAAAATCCCAGTGATCGCGCTGGGCGGCGTCACACTGGAAAATGCGGAGGCTTGCATCCGCGCGGGTTCTACCGGAATCGCGGGAATCCGGCTGTTCCAGGAACATGAAATGGACAAAGTCGTTGGGGCGCTTCGCCGCCTGAAAGCGGTCGTCGGCCCTCAGGCATCAGACCTCAGCAACCCCAGGGCTTGACGGCTGACGGCCGAGGCCTGACGTCCGCTCTTAACTTTTAATCGTCTTCGACCCCTCGTCCCAGGTTACCGCGCCCTTGCGGAAGTACGATTGGTTTGCCATGTGGCAAGCCAGCGCCGCGTGATGGCCAAACACGGCATCCTCCACCACCGGCTTGCGCGTGCGCACCGCCTGGAAAAAATTCCACAGGTGCGGCTTGAGGTCATCCCACGATGCGCTGCGATAGCTCACGCCCCCCAGGGCTGGTTCCTTGCCCGGCACGGCATCGTGCTCCTGGTGCCATTTCTTGAAGTATTCATCCCGCATCGCCTTGGGAAAGCCCGATGCGTAATAGCTGGGCCCTGTGTCGACGCCCGCCTGCGGCGTGTAGGTGAGGTTAAACTCGGTCAGCTCAAGGATGCCCTTCGAACCCTGGAAGCGATAAGTCTCAGGCATCTCCGTTCCCAGACTGAGCCGCAGGTAAACCGGAACTTCGCCGTACTTAAACAGCGTGCAGTGCACGTCCGGCATGTTGCGGCCATCCTTCCAGCGCAGGATCCCGCCCATGGCCATGGCCTGCGTGGGCGCTTCATTGATACCCAGGACATATTGCATTCCGCTTACCAAGTGGACCAGCAGGTCGCCGGCCACGCCGGTCCCGTATTCCTTCCAGCAACGCCAGCGGGCAAAGATCAGGGGATCGAACTGCCGCTTGGGCACGGTTCCCTGCCAGGTGTCCCAGTCCAGAGTTTGAGGGGATAGATCGGTGGGCGGCGGATACTCCCATGCTCCCGTGGGATCGTTGCGGCCGAGCGAGCCTTCCACCAGCATCAGGTCACCGAGCGCTCCCTGCGCCACTAGTTCCCTGGCCTTGGCGCAGATCACGGAACTCACACGCTGCGAGCCTACCTGCACAATGCGCCCTGTCTTTTTTGCTGCAGCCACCATCTCTACACCGTCTTCGGCGCTGTGCGACATGGGCTTTTCAATGTAGATGTCTTTGCCGGCATTCACCGCGTCCACCACAACCTGCTTGTGCCAATGGTCGGGAACGGCGGCCACAATGCAATCGATTTCCTTGTTCTCCAGCAATTCGAGATAGCGCCGCGTGGTGGGCAAGTTCGGACGGACAATCTCCCTGGCCAGAGTGTGACGGCCATCATAAAGATCGCAGGCCGCTACGCATTCCACTCCCGGCAACTCGATCGAGTTGCCCAGCAGTCCCGACCCCTGCATGCCGATTCCGATCATGCCGAACCGCACCCGATCACTGGCGGCCATGGTTTGAGGCAAGGCCCAGAGCGGGTCCGGATCGAGCACGATGGTTTTCAGCCCCAGCGATGCGCCGGCCGCGGCCGCGCTCAGTCCAATGAATTCACGACGCGAGAAACGGTTCCTGTTCATCAAGCCTCCGCCACCGATTGCCAGATTTGACCACCGGACCCGAACTATCTTATCTCTCTCGAACTCTTGCTCTTAGCCCTAATGGCTAAAGGCCAAGAGCTCATTTCTTGAGCATCTTTACCGCGACTTCCTTGAAGAACACTACATCATTGTCGCTGTGATTCTGCAGCCCGATGTAACCTTCTTGCGGACGCGGACCACGCTGCGGTTCGAAGTCAAATTTCCTGGCGGGCACGGGATCGCCTTCAGTGAACTCGGTCACTTTCACGCCGTTTACCACGACGTTCGTATGCGGACCATCCAGCGTGATTTCCATGGTGTTCCACTCCGGCCCGGGTTTGCCGGGTCGGGCCAGCGCCTTGGTCAGCGAGTACAGCGTGCCGGTTGCGTGATAGTCATCTTCGTTGGATTTTTCCGGCTCGTTATCGATTTGCACTTCATATCCATAGTGCACCGGCATCCAGGCCTCCCGCGGCTCGATCGGAATGCGGATGTAGATTCCGGAGTTGTCGTTGGGATCGCGCATCTTGAATACGACGCGGATCACGCAATCGCCCAGCGTCCCGCCAGTCCAATAGAGCAGCCCCATCCCGCCGTGGGTGCGGATCAGCCCTTCCTCGACTGTCATTTCGCCGGGGCCGACGTGCTTCCATCCCACCAGGTCTTTGCCATCAAACAGCTGCTTCCATTCTCCCGACTGCCCTTGTGCCGGCGGAACCGACCCTGCCATGAGCGCAGCCGTAACCACAATGATCAATGCCAGATGAAATCGCATTATCTCCACCTTTTCGAGCCGGGAGAAATATACACCATACAGGTGTGCTGGAGGTACAAGGTAAGTCCTTTTGAGTGAATGCCTGCGGAGTGGAGGACGGCGCGGGGCCAGAATCTGCACTAGCCGGTTACTGAAGGTCATTTTTGCTCGAAGCAAAGCGCAGTAATCCGGCATCAAAGCAGATATAATATTTCGGTTAGTGCGCAGGGAGTAATTCTCTTCCAAAGAAGATTAAATCCGATGTCCATGAAGACTAAGGCCGCAATTGTAGTTTCCTCCGCTGCTGTTCTGCTGTTCATGTACGTGGGCGGATTGGACGGCGTTCGCGCCTCCAACAACGATGGCTCTTACCGGCAATTGCAGGTTTACAGCGAAGTGCTGTCGCGGGTGCGCAGCGAGTACGTGGAAGAGCCCAACATCCCGCTTGTGACCGACGGAGCGCTGCACGGCCTGTTGGAGTCGCTGGACCCCAACTCCAGCTATCTGACCGCCTCCGAGTTCAAAGAGTACAAGGCCAATCAGACCGAGGCTAAGGGCGAGATCGGGGCGGCGGTGTCCAAACGCTTTGGCTATGCGGCCGTCATCTCGGTAATTCCTGGCGGTCCGGCCGACAAGGCCGGCATCCAGGCCAGCGATATCTTCGAGGCCATCGAGGGTAAGAGCACGCGCGAGATGTCACTCGCCGAAATCCACAATCTGCTGATGGGGCAACCTGGGTCAAACCTGAACGTTTCCGTGGTTCGGGCCCGTCGCGCTGAGCCCACCAAAACGGTCATCACTCGCGATATCGTCACTGTGCCCCCGGTAACCGACAAGATGGTCGAGGATGGTATCGGCTACATCCAGGTAGACGCTTTCAACAAAGGCAAGGGGCAGGAAGTCGCGGCCAAAGTTCGCGCGCTGCAGAAGTCCGGAGCCAAGAAGCTGATCCTCGACTTGCGCAATTGCGCCGAAGGCGAGGAATCGGAAGGCATCGCCGCGGCAAATTTGTTCCTCAACCACGGCACCATCACTTATTTGCAGGGCCAAAAGTATCCTCGCGAGGCTTTCAACGCGGACGCTTCTAAGGCCATCACCAACCTGCCCCTGGTCGTCCTGGTAAACAAGGGCACGGCCGGACCGGCCGAAGTCGTGGCCGCCGCGGTGCTCGAAAACGCCCGCGGAGATGTTGTAGGCGACAAAACTTTTGGCGATGGCTCGATCCAGAAGACGATTCCGCTGCCCGATGGCTCTGCCTTGATCCTGTCAGTTGCCAAGTATTACTCGCCCAGCGGCAAGGCCATCCAGGACAGCGCAGTCACCCCGAACATTGTGATCGCAGATAGTGACGATGACGCCGCGCTTCCAGATGATGAGGACAACGCCGCTCCGGCTGAGGAGAACAAAACCAAGCCTCCACAAGAGGACGAACAGCTGCACAAGGCGATTCAGGTGCTGAAGAGCAAGGCGGGCTAGTCGTTGGCCAGTCGTCGTTGTTAGTTGGTCTTGATCGCGCGCCTTCGGGCGCGCGATTTTATTTTAGAGGGGAATTCTGCCCAGGATCGAAAGGAAAGTTCCACCGTTACGTGTCGCTGCTACTTCTCCATCTCCGATGACCAGTTCAGGATGACGGATAAAGGCGCGGTATTGGCTGTGTCCACCTTTGTATTGACCAGAAATTTCTGTCCGTCCGAGGTCACGTCGTAGGAAAAGAAATCCATGGCGGAGATGGGTTGCCGCGGATGGGTCTGAAACAGTACCGACGGCGAACCCGCTTCGAACCCGCTGCTGCTTTTCACTTCCACAGCCATCAACGTTCCGTCCGGAGAAAGATAAAACAACTCCTTACCGTCGCCCCTCCAGCGAGGCTCTTCACCGCCACCGCGTGATACTTGCCATTTGCTGGCGAAACCCGGGAATGGCGAAACGTAGACCTCCCAATTTCCGGTTTCGCTGGAACTGTAAGCGACGAACTTCCCGTCCGGCGAAAATTGTGCGTTGCGAACCAGCGATTGTGACTGCAGCAAAGGATGAGGCTGCAAGTCCGACATGGTGATGTACCACAGCTCACGCTCCTTCCGCGCCAGCAGGTACTTGCCGTCTCGAGACCAGTCCCATGGCCCCTGTTGGGGGGTGCCGAAGTCCAGAATGTTCTTGGCCGAGCCGGATCCGTCCGAGTTTTTCGAGAAAAAGCTAAAGAACAGTTTTTCATTCGAGGTATAAACTACCTGCTTTCCATCGGGACTCCAGACACTGACTTGTTCCAGCCAGGGGCCAAACCCGAGGCGAGCCGCGGCGTCGCTGGCCAGATCATGAATCCAGACATTGACGTGACGGCCGTCGGTGTCGGTCTGATCAACGGCAATCCTTCGCCCGTCGGGCGAGAGCTTGGGGTTGGATACCTGATCGGGAGGCCCAACCACTCCGGTCTGCTTCCCATGCCGGTCAAACCAGATCAACTGGGACTTGTTAACGCCTTTTCCGGCGCCGGTTTGAGAGACCAGGGTGTTTCCCGCGACAGTGAAAATGGCAAGGTTGGTTTGGGGGAAATATTGCACGGCGTCACTGACGATCCGCGGTTCCCCCTCCAGCGAGAAGCTGTGAAGATTAAAGCGCTGGGCCACCAGAGCGTGGTCGCGCCAATAGAGGAGATAGCCCGGGTCTGCATAAACCGCATTCGTGCTTGCGGTCACGACCCGCCGCTTCTCATCGGAGTCGATCGAGCCAAGGAAAATCGTGTTCTTTTCGAGCATCCCGGAGAAGTTGCACGCAAGGTACAGGAAGTGGCGCCCGTCCGGCAGGAACACTGGCCAGCGATGGCTGACCTGGTACTGAGAAACATCCGGCGTAGTCACCGCCACGGGCGTTCCTCCGGAGGAGGACATGCGGTACAACCCGCTCCACGCGTCGGGTGTGAACAGGATCACGCCGTCGCGACTCCACGCGCCTCCGCGGCCAAAAGGCGCGTCAGCCAACACCTGCGCTGATCTTCCGGCGGCCGCGTCGATCGTCTTAAGCTTACCTTGGGCAAAGAATCCGATGGAGCGCCCGTCGGGCGACCAGAAGGGATAGAATGCGCCCTCGGTTCCCGGCAGCACGGTCGCGCCCTGGCCTCCCACGTGGTGGATCCAGATGACATTCTTGTTCGCCTGATCCGAATATGCGACCAGCGCGAGCGTTTGCCCGTCCGGCGATAGCGCAACATAAGCCGCAGGGAAGGGTGCCGGGCTGTTGAAGTACATGGCTGCCGGCGTCTCGCGGGCGCGTAGCCACCATGCTGAAGCGGCGCCGAGCAAGAGGAGCAGCAGCAGTCCTGCGACGAGCCAGCCCACCCGATCCCAGGGTGCGCGCCGCGCGGGAGAGGCGGCAGTCATGGCTGACGACGATGAATTCTCTTTGATCCACTTGAGCTGCAGCTTCACGTCGTGCGCGGTTTGCAGCCGCTCCTCCCGATCTTTTGCCAGGCAGCTTTTCACTATGCCTTCGAGCGCAGCCGGGAACAGCGGCTGCAGGGTCGATATCGGCGGCGGTTCGGCGGCAAGGATCGCTGCAATCGTCGAGGCCGCAGTCTTGCCTTCAAACGCCCGCCTGCCCGTCACCATTTCATACAGCACAGCCCCGAGTGAGAAGATGTCGCTGCGCGCATCGGCTTCCGTGCCCTCCACCTGCTCCGGCGACATGTACTGGAATGTGCCAACCAACGTGCCTTCAGTCGTCAGAGGATGTTGGGAAGTGGCGAGCGTCTGCGTGAGCCCCGAACTGGGCGGACTCGAGGGCAGGGCCGGCTTCGCCAGACCGAAATCCAGCAGCTTGGCGCCACCCTTGGTCAGCATGATGTTGCCGGGCTTCAAGTCGCGGTGGATGACCCCGCCTTTGTGCGCCTTTTCGAGTCCTTCGCAGATTTCGATTCCATATTTCAAAGCCTGCTCGAGCGGCAGAGGGCCTTTGAGCAGACGGTCGGCAAGGGTCTCGCCTTCGAGATACTCCATAACCAGGTAGCTGGTCCCGTCCTGCGAACCGACGTCATACAAATGGCAGATGTTGGGATGACTCAGGCTGGAGATGGTGCGCGCTTCGCGGTCGAAGCGCTGCTTGGCATCCGGATTCGAAGACAGATGCGAAGGCAGGATCTTGATGGCCACCGTGCGATCCAGCCGCGTGTCGCGGGCCCGATACACTTCCCCCATGCCGCCCGCACCCAGCGGAGATTGGACCTCATAGGGCCCTAGCATCGTTCCCAAGGAGAGTGCCATCCGTGGGTCGCAATTATAGCGTCATTCCGCAAGCCGGCTCACTTGCGCCAGCGCCGAAAGTAGCGGTCAATCACCAAGGACCAACGCCCAACGCCCGTTCTCCTGCTATCCTGAACTCGATCTCTCGTGAAATTTCAGTTGCAAGACTCCCCGGCGTCCACCGGCGCCGAGAACAAAATGGTGGGCCGCCTGGTTATCGGCCTGCTGGTGCTGGTGTCTGCCCTGGTGGGGGCTACGGCCGGCCTGCTTCTCGTTTACTCGAATGACCTGCCACAGGTCGATCAACTCGAGCATTACCGACCCAGTTCCATCACCGCACTCTATGACGACCAGGGACGCACCATCGGGTCCTTCGCGCTGCAGCGCCGGGTGGTCGCCACCTATGATGACTATCCTCAGGTGCTGCGCCAGGCGCTGATTTCGATTGAAGACAAAGATTTCTACCGGCACTGGGGCATCAACGTCTGGCGGATCGCCGGAGCCGCCTACCGCGATATCCGGTCTGGCGGCCGCGTGCAAGGCGCCTCGACTCTGACCATGCAACTGGCGCGCAATCTCTTTCTTTCGCCCGACCGATCTTTTCGCCGCAAGATTCAGGAAGCGCTGCTGGCCGTCCAGATCGAGCGCCGCTTCACCAAGCCCCAGATCTTCACTCTGTACGCTAACCAGATCTATCTTGGCCATGGGGTCTACGGATTCGAGGCAGCCTCTCAGTTCTATTTCAGCAAGCCGGCTAAGAGATTGACCCTCGATGAGGCCGCGCTGCTCGCCGGCCTGCCTAAATCGCCGATCTACTATTCGCCCATCACTCATCCTGACCATGCTCTGAAGCGCCGCAACCTGGTGATCAATTCCATGCTTGAGGACGGCGAGATCACCGCGCAGCAGGCGACCGTGGCCCGCGATCGGCCGGTCCAGCTCGAACTGGCCCACGATCCGGATTCGCTTGCGCCTTATTTTGTCGAAGAAATCCGGCGTTACCTGGAAGGCAAGTACGGCAGCGACCAGGTCCACGAAGGTGGCTTGAGAGTTTACACCTCACTCGACATGGACTTGCAGCGAGCCGCCAACCGCGCGCTATTCGACGGCCTGGCCGCCTATGAACGCCGCCACGGCTGGAGAGGACGTCTGCAGAATGTCCTGACTGGCGGTGTGACGCTGGCCAACTACCAGCATCCGGACTGGGACACTGACCCCGAGGTCAACCGCTACGTCCACGCCCTGGTCACAGCCGTGACGCCGGCTGCAGCGAGTGTCCGATTTGGCCGCTACTCAGCAACGCTCACGTCTGCCGACGTGGCCTGGACCCGCAACAAGCTTTCCGCCATCCTGGAGCCCGGCGATATTGCCTATGTGAGAGTCCTGGCGCTGAACCCCGAGGGGAAAGCGCGAGTCAGCTTGGAGGAAGACTCAGGCGCGCAGGGTGCACTGGTTGCAATCGACAACGCCACGGGCGAGATCAAAGCCATGGTGGGCGGACGTGATTTCAACCTTTCCAAGTTCAACCGCGCGACCCAGGCGCTGCGCCAGGTCGGATCTTCGTTCAAGCCCTACGTATACACCGCGGCCATCGACCGCGGCGCCACCCCGGAAGACACCATCCTGGACGCACCCATCTCGTTTCCCATGCCTTCAGGCCCGGCGTACGAGCCTCATAATTACGACGAGAAGTTCGAAGGCACGATTACGCTTCGCCGCGCGCTCGCCCAGTCCCGCAACATCCCCGCGCTGAAGCTGGCCGACAACATCGGGATCAAAACCGTCATCGACTACGCCCATCGCTTCGGCATCACGTCTAACATCCCGCCCTACCTGCCGGTCGCACTGGGCGCGGTGGAAGTGACGCCGATGGAGCAAACCTCCGCCTTCAGCGTCTTTCCTGATGACGGCGTGCACATCACGCCACGTTACATCACCAAAGTGACGGACTATGAGGGCCGCACCCTGGAAGAGAATTTTCCCGACGTAAGGGACGTCGTCAGCGCCCGCACCTCTCGGACCATGACTGCGATGCTGCGGGAGGTCGTGCAGCATGGCACCGGCATAGCTGCGGGAGCGTTGAAATATCCTCTGGCGGGAAAGACCGGCACGACCAACAACTTTACCGACGCCTGGTTCGTCGGCTTCTCACCCTCCATCACCTGTGGGGTCTGGGTCGGCTACGACGAGAAGAAATTTCTGGGAGCGAGGGAGACCGGGGCCCGCGCCGCCTTACCCATCTGGATGGATTTCATGAAGGCCGCGCTGGAGGGAAAAGACCCAGGAGAATTCCAGCCGCCCCCGGACGCCGCACCGAACTCGCCACAAAAGGTGGATACGCCAGACGCAGCACCGGCTGGAGATGAGGCGCGGTAGTACCTGGTTCGCGTAGGGGCAGGTGTCCCACCTGCCCGGCCGAGCAAAGCTTTGGCTAGGTTTTGTAACACAACCTTCTCGTGTGGGGACGGGTCTCCGACCCGTCCAAGCCGAGCAAAGCTCGGCTATTTCGGATGCCGGCACAGAGCAGCCAGATCTCGTTCTGCGAGCGGATAGGGGTCCTTCGACTGCGCGAAGCAGTTTCTCCGCTTAGGATGACAAGACTCAAGTGATGCAGCAGTTCCCGTGGGGACAGCTGCCCTCGGCTGTCCAGCGAGCAATCCTCGGCAATTTATTTCCGGAGCGCCGCAAAACTCTCGTCCAGAATCCGCACCGCTTCATCCACATCCGCTTTCCCAATATTCAAAGGCGGCGACATCCTGATCACGTTGCCGTAAAATCCGCCCTTGCCCACCAGCAACCCGCGCTTCCGAGCTTCTTCCATCAATGCATTCGTGCCCGCGGACGCCGGCTTCTTGGTCTCGCGATCTTCCACCAGTTCCAGCGCCTGCATGAGTCCCATACCTCGGACGTCGCCGATGATCGGGTGCTTCGCCTGCAATTCTTCCAGCTTCTTGCGGAAGTATTCACCAACCACAGCGGCATTCGTCCGCAGGTCGTCTTCTTCGATGATGTCAATGACCGCCCGCGCGGTCACGCTGGTCACGGGATTGCCGCCGAAGGTGGAAATCGTCATGCCCTGAAATGAATCCGCGATCTCAGGTTTGGCCACAGTCAATCCGATCGGCACGCCGTTGCCTAATCCTTTGGCGGCTGTAATCATGTCGGGCTCAACCTCCCAATGCTCGATGCCGAACCACTTGCGCCCGGTGCGTCCCCAGGCGGTCTGCACTTCATCAGAGATGAAGTCGCCGCCGTACTGTTTCACGATGTTGAAAGCCAGCTTGAAATATTCTTTCGGCGGCGAGATGAAACCGCCCACGCCCTGGATCGGCTCCGCCAGGAAGGCGGCAATGCGCCCCGAAGTCGAGAACTGGATGACACTCTCAATGTCTTTTGCGCACGCGACTTCGCAGGAAGGATATTTCAGCCCCAGGGGACAGCGATAGCAGTACGGGTTCATCGCATGCACGATGCCGACTTCAATCGTGCCCTTGCGCCAGGTGTTCATCCCGGTAAGCCCGCGGGTCAGCGACGAGCGCCCGCTGTAGCCGTGCCGTAGCGCGACCACTTCAAAGTTTCCGGTGTGCATGCGCGCCACCTGGATGGCGGTTTCATTGGCTTCGGTGCCGCTGTTGGTGAAATAAGACTTCTTCAGCGCTCCCGGAGTGATCTGCGCCAGCTTCTCCGCCAACTCGACCATTGGCACATCGACATCCCACACATGCTGCATGGAGGCGTGGTCCATGGGCAGCGGATCGGAGTAGTAGGTTGAGACCGAAGGAAAGATGTATTCCTTCTGCTTGCGATTGATCTCTTCGCGCGTCAGGTGCGACTTCTCAGCTGGAACAATGGTAGTGCTCATGCTGGACCTCAGGCAGAACGCCTAATTGGGAATGTGGGTCTTACTCGAGACTCACCATCATAAACCACTCGCCCGTTTGGCCGGTCGCGGCCTCCCGTCTGCCTCAGGCATCGGGACAGCGCGGGCGCCGTTGCGGAATTGCTCCAATACTTCGAAAATCCGAGGACCATAGAGCGCGGCTTTGTACTCGCCGAATCCGGAAATACTCAGCAGCTCGACAATCGAACCCGGCCGCTTGCGGCAGACCTCGTCGAGAGCGGAATCGTGCATCACCACAAACGCGGGAACGCCCTGCTGTTTCGCAGCAGCCCGCCGCCATTCGCGCAGATACTCGCGTAGAGCGGGATCGATATCGACGCCTCCCGCGACTCCACCCGGCATTGGCTTCGCCGGTCGTACCAGGGCCGCCATCGGGCTCACCTTCGGCCTCTCCACCTTGGTGGACTTCACCAGCCAATCGGATTCACACCCGCATGCATCGCAGGCGCCGCAAGTCGTCCACTTCGGACTCTCTCCGAAATGCAGGCAAATCTGCCGGTGCCGGCAGCCATTCGATTCGGCGAAGCGGCGGATGGTATGGTAGCGCTGCCAAGCCCGCTCTTTCTCAGCCGGATCGACGATCTGGTCGGCGAAGTAGGCCAGCAAAGCTGCGTCGCGCTTCTGCCAGAGCAGGATGCAATCCGCCGGGTCTCCGTCACGCCCGGCGCGTCCCGCTTCCTGGTAATACTGTTCGATTGATTTGGGAAGGGCGAGATGCACTACCGCGCGCACCGAAGCTTTGTTGATACCCAGACCGAAGGCTATCGTGCCCACCAGCACGCGCACTTCGTCCGCCATCCAGCGTTCCTGGTTGTCCCTTCTCTCCGCTGATTCCATCTTGCCGTGATAGCCGATGGCGGAAATCTGCTGCGCTTTGAGATAGTTCACAGTCTCCCCGACCCTGGCTATGGTTGGAGCGTACACGATGACGCTTCGGTCTTCGTAATTGCGCAAGGCGCGCAACAGCAAGCTGGGCTGCTCGCGTCCCTCGCATTCCTTTACCAGGTAGCGGAGGTTCGACCGGTGAAAGCTGGCAATGTACCTGTGTGGATCGCGGAGCTGCAGCTGGTGAAGAATATCGTGACGCACCCGCCGGGTAGCGCTGGCGGTAAAAGCGGCGATCGGACGATCGGGAAAATGCGCTCTCAAGCGGCTCAACTGCCGGTATTCCGGGCGGAACTCGTGCCCCCATTCGGAGATACAGTGCGCTTCGTCGATGGCGAAGAAAGCAATCGGGACTCGCTGCAGCCAGCTGATCGTATCGGCGCACGCCAGCCGCTCCGGAGAGAGATAGAGCAACCGATATTCGCCCCCGGTTGCCTTACGTATAACTTGGGCCTGCTTCTCGCTGGGCAGAGAACTGTTCAGCACCGCGGCCGGAATTCCCATCTGCGCCAACTGCGCCGCCTGGTCCTGCATCAACGCAATCAAAGGCGAGATGACGATCGCGGTCCGTCCCAGCATCACCGCCGGCAACTGGTAGCACAGTGACTTTCCGCCCCCGGTCGGCATGACTACACAGCTGTCCCTCCCCTCGAGCAAACTGCGCACGATCCGCTCCTGCAATGGCCGGAACGAATCGTATCCCCAGTGACGCCGCAGTGTGCTGAGAAGATCGGTTTCCGGCGTCACGCTCACCGCAGACATGGGAACCAGTATAGATGGTGCAGAGTGCAGTAAAGTACCCACGCACAACCTCGATCCTGAATTGGGAACATGCCTATGTGGCCGCGGGTGACGCGCCCGCGAAAAAGCCCGGCACTCCGATGAAAGTTGCCACCGCCACGGTCCCCGCCAAACTATAATCTGCCTTAATGAAGTCTTTCTTCCGACTGGTCCTGCTGGCGCTGGTCTTACTGGTAGTGGCGCTGATTTCCGCGCTCACCGCCATGCGCCTGGCCATCCACGGCCACGAAGTCGCCGTTCCCAATCTGGTAGGTGAAAGCCCGGCCGCGGCCCGGATGATCGCCGAGCAAAAAGGACTGGACCTGAATGTAGAACGCCAGTACTACAGCCCCACGGTTCCGGAAGGAAAGATACTGTCCCAGCTTCCGCCGGCCGGGAGCCAGGTGCGTCGGGGCTGGCAAGTCCGCGTCGCCGAGAGCCTCGGTCCCCAGCGCGTCGCCATCCCGAACGTCATCGGACAGACCGAGCGCGCCGCCAACATCAATATCCGCCGCCGCGGTCTGGACGTCGGTGCCATCGCGCAGATGCAATTTCCCGACGCCCCGGACAGCCAGATCCTGGCCCAAGCGCCGCCCCCGAACGCCAGCGGCGTCTCCGCCCCCAAAATCAGTCTGCTGGTCGCGACGCCGTTGCAACCCCAGGCCTTCGTCATGCCCAGCTTCGTCGGACAGCCCCTCGGTCGCGCTATCCAGGCCGTGCAAAATGCCGGGCTACACCTGGGAAACGTGGCCGCGGCCCCGCCTCCAGAGGGCTCCCCGGCGACGACGGTGCCGCCCCCATTCCCGGGCAGCACGATCATGACGCAAAACCCTGCGGCAGGAGAGAAAGTGCTCACCGGGGCGATCGTAAACTTTGAAGTTCGCTAGGCGGAGCTTGGTAGCGCCGACGTCCCGCCGGTTGTCCGGCGGGTTCCTGCCCGCCGTGAGATGCGCATGTTTCAGTTAAGAAGACTCGATTTTTCCAGCATGCCTGAAATCAGTTCCGTCGCAGAATCGCCACGAAAAAACCGTCGCAGGGATGCACTCCAGGAATCGTTCGCAGAAACCGTCCGCTGACCAACGAGTCCAGATCGCTCCACACCACTTCGCCCTCCACCCGCAACCGCTGCAGTTCCAACCGGCAATCGAGCACCGAGAATTCGGGCTCACCGGGAAGCGCTCTTTCCACCACTTCCTCATTCTCTTCCGGCTCCAAGGAACAAGTGGAGTACACCAGTCTTCCTCCAGCCGCAACACGATGCATTGCCGCCCGCAGAATCGCCAGCTGCCGCACTTGCAAGTCAGCGAGGTCTTGCCCCTTCAATCGCCATTTGATCTCAGGATTGTGCGCCAGAGTGCCGGTGCCGGAGCAAGGCACATCGACCAAGACACAGTCGAACCTCGCGCTGGCGGTGAAATCGAGCACGTCCGCATTAATCACTTCCACATTTGTGGCTGGGACCAGTTGCCGCATCAATCGGGCACGGTGCGCATGCAACTCCAGGGCAATAATGCTGGCTTTGGGATTTTGTTCCGCCAGCACCCTCGTCTTGCCGCCGGGAGCGGCGCAACAATCCAGGATTCTCGTCCCCTTGCCAACCAGCAGCGCCACCAGCTGCGAGGCCTCGTCCTGGATCGCGACTCGGCCCTCTGCGAAGGCCCGGGTGAGCGAAACATTTCCAGTCCGAACCCGGCGCGCCGAAGCCAGTAACTCGCCGGGAACCAGTTCGATGCCGTCGCGCTTCAGTTCGGATTCTGTGCCAGCGTCAGAGAAACGAACCGCAGCCGCCGGAGCATGCTGGTCGTAGCTGCAAATTTGCCGCGCCCGTTCCAGACCGAAGTGCTGCACCCACCGCTCAACCAGCCAAAGCGGATGCGCTAATTTCTGAGATAGCTCCACGGCGTTCCGATGGCCGGCAGCGCGAATCTTCGGATCGTAATCCAGATCTAAAGTACTTCTCGCGAGCTTGCGCAACACAGCATTCGCAAAAGGAGCAGCCGATCCCTTGCGGGCGCGCTTCACCAACTCCACACTCTCGTGCACTGCGGCCCGCCCGGGAATCCGGTCAAGAAACAACAATTGATATGCCGCCAACCGCAACGCGGTGAGCACCTCGATGTCAAGTTTACTGACGCTCTTGTCCGAGAATCGACCGATTTCACTATCCAGCACAGACCGCCACCGCAGTACTCCCATCACCAGTTCAGTTGCCAGACCATGGTCCGCCGGCGAAAGCTTCGCGTATAGGCTCGAGTGCAAGAGCTCGGTGGCGTATGCGTCCTGCTGATCAATCCGAAGCAGGACGTCGAAAGCCGCGGTCCGAGCGGGAGAAATGGACATTGGTTACAAGCTCAGTTGACAGTAACTAGTTCCCGGGTCTCAGTAGCCCAGCTTCTCGCCGTTGCGTGGCTGATAGCCGTGGACGAAATCGGCCGCCGGCATGCGTTTCTTTCCTTCGAGCTGCACTTCAACTAGCTCCAGCGCACCCGCTCCGCAACCGACAAACAGATGACCATTCTCCACAATAACTTGAGCCGCCGCCGCGGCAAGCTCGACCGGCTGCGCCGTCCAGATGTGCAGATTCTTCCCGCGGAAGGTGGTGTATGCACCCGGCCAGGGCTGGAAGCCGCGCAGGCGATTCAGGATTTCCTTGGCCGTGAGCTGAAAATCAACCCGGCCATCTTCTTTCTTGAGTATGGGCGCAAGCGTGGCTCTGGTATGGTCCTGTGGCCGCGGCTGAACCGTTCCAGCCTGCAGTCCGCGCAGGGTTTCAACCATAAGGTCGGCGCCGATCGCGGCCATTCGCGGCGCCAGGGTGACGGCCGTGTCCTGCGGCGCAATTGGGATTTCTCTCTGCAACAGAATATCTCCGGTATCGAGCCCAGCATCGATTCGCATGGTGGTGACGCCGGTCACACTTTCGTCGCGCGCGATGGCCCACTGAATGGGCGCCGCCCCGCGATACTTCGGCAGCAAGGAGGCATGCAGGTTGAGGTTTCCCAGAGGTGGGAGATCGATCATCCATTGTGGAATGATGCGCCCATACCCGACAACAATGATTGCGTCAGGCGCGACTCGCTCAAGTTGCCCGCGAAACTCTTGGTTGTTCTTGATCTTGTCTGGCTGGCTGACCTGCAATCCCAGTTGCAGCCCCCGCTGCTTCACCGGCGAAAGGGCAAGCTCCATGCCCCGGCCCCTCGGCCTGTCCGGCTGCGTCACTACAAGAGGCACATAGAACCCGGCCTGAACCAGCTTCTCGAGAGTAGGCACAGCAAATGCCGGCGTGCCGCAGAAAACGAGATTGAGAGAACCGGGCATCGGACGTCAGACGTCGGACCTCAGACCTAAATCGCTTTCGCCGACGCCCAAGGTCTGACGCCCGGCGCCCGCAATTCCTACCATTCTCCCGCTTTCATCAGCTTGCGGATCTTGCGCTTCATGAAGTCGCGCTTGAGGGCGCTGATGTGGCTGATGTACAGCTTGCCATTCAGATGATCGGTTTCGTGCAGGAAGGCGCGGGCCAGCAGATCTTCACCCGTTTTCTCGAACCACTTCCCGTTGACATCTTGAGCCCGGATGGTCACTTTGCGCGCGCGGGCCACCGGTTCGCGAAACTCAGGAATGCTCAGGCAGCCTTCATTCTGAGTGTGGCGGCCCTCGGTCCGGATGATTTCCGGATTCGCAATCACCAGCTTGGCATCTGGGTCTTCCTTGAACGTAACGTCGATGACCGCTAGCCGCTTCGAGATTCCGATCTGCGGCGCTGCTAATCCCACGCCGTGTGCTGCGTACATCGACTCGAACATGTCATCGACCAGCTTCTTCAAATCGCTGTCAAAAACGGTGACTGGTTCGGCGGGTTTTTCCAGTACCGGATTTCCAAACTTCACAATGGGATAGATCATGCAGGTTTAGTCGTCAGCCTCAGTAATTCTTCACTTGCTCCAAGTATCCCTGAAAGTTTCGTGACGTTTCGGCCATGGAATCGCCGCCGAACTTTTCCAGCGCGCAGCGCGCCAGAGTCAATGCCACCATGGCCTCCGCCGCCACTCCTGCGGCCGGCACCACGCACACGTCAGAGCGCTCGTAGGCCGCCTTGACTGGCTCCCGGCTGGCAAAATCCACCGATTGCAAAGGACGACGCAAGGTGGAAATCGGCTTCAGATATCCGCGCACCACAATGTCCTCGCCGTTCGACACTCCGCCCTCAATTCCTCCAGCATTATTCCTGCTGCGGGTAAATCCGGTGGCTGCTGCGTATCCTATTTCATCATGCACAGCGGAACCCGGAGAGGACGCCGCGGTCACTCCCGCGCCAATCTCGACCGCCTTCACCGCCTGCAGCGACATGACTGCACTCGCCAGCAGTCCGTCCAGCCGTTCATCCCATTGCGCGTACGTGCCCAGCCCGGGAGGAACTTTATGGGCCACTACTTCGAAGACGCCGCCGACGGAATCTCCCGTCCGCAGCACCTTGTCCACTTCTTCTCTCATTTGCTGCTCAGTTTCAGGGTCAGCACAATTCAACACCACCTCATCACGCTCCGAAAGGCCGCGAATCTGTTCCCAGGAAACGTCCTTCTTCAATACGGCGCCGCCGACAGCCACTACATGGCTGAACACGTCGACTCCCAGGTCGCGCAGGAACAACTTCGCCAGAGCACCAATGGCAACCCGCGCCGCTGATTCTCGTGCCGACGCACGTTCCAGCACGTAGCGGGCTTCGGGAAAATTGTACTTAAGGGCCCCCGCCAGATCGGCGTGCCCGGGACGCGGTGAAGCCACGCGCTTATGTTTGGCCGAATCTCCCTCTTCCACTGGAAGCGATTCCTGCCAGTTTTTCCAATCTTTATTTTCCAGCAGGACCGCGATCGGCGATCCAATGGTTGCCCCGTGACGCACCCCCGACAGAAAATGAGCTTTGTCGGTCTCGATCTTCATCCGCCCGCCGCGGCCAAAACCCTGTTGCCGGCGCCACAGTTCGCGGTCCACGAAGGCCTGGTCCACTTTCAGCCCGGCAGGCAGGCCCGAAAGAAAGCCGACTAGCGCCTCGCCGTGAGATTCCCCCGCAGTGAAGTAACGAAGCATGGTTCTGGAATTGTATCCGATGAATGGATTTGGCTGAGAACCGGGGACACACAACTGGCAACTGAATTTACTTAGCCCCGTTGGGATAAACCAGAATCTTACTCGCCTCCCCCGTCTTCAATCTCTCCATGGCCTTGGAGAAATCTTTCATCCCGATACGATCGGTGATAACCGGATGAAGATCCAGTTTCCCAGCCTTCAACAACGCGGTCATCTGATACCAGGTCTGATACATGCGGCGCCCGCTGATACCTTGAATGGTAATTCCTTTGAAAATGATGTCCTCAGAGAAGTTGAGCGAAACCGGCTTCGAGGTCAGCCCCAGAAGAGAAATTCGTCCACCGCGCCGGACAATATCGAAAGCGGTCCGTATGGCGCTGGGATGGCCCGCCATCTCGAGCACAACATCCGCACCCAGCCCGCCCGTTTGCTCCATCACAATGGCGCGCACGTCGTCTTTCGAGGGGTTGAGAGCGAAGTCTGCCCTCATCTCCTGGGCCAGCCGCCGGCGATGCTCATTCACCTCGATGGCAAAAATCGTGGTCGCCCCGACCGCGCGCGCCACCGCGATCGAGAACAGCCCGATAGGCCCGCAACCGGTGATGGCGACTGTCCTGGCGGCAATCTCGCCCGCCAGCACGCAGTGCACAGCGTTCCCCAGGGGGTCCAGAATCGACGCGTACTCCTGCGGGATCGCCGGATCGAGTTTCCAGATGTTCGATTCCGGAATCACCACGTACTCGGCAAATGCTCCGTCCGCATCCACGCCGATGATCTTGACGTTCTGGCAAATATGGGCCTCCCCGGTGCGGCACTGCAAACACTTGCCGCAAGCCACATGCATCTCCGCGGAAACGAAGTCGCCTTCTTTCACGCTAGTGACTTCGTCGCCGAAGGCCGCCACCTCGCCACAAAATTCATGTCCGGGGATCAATGGCGGATGTATGCGGTTCTGCGCCCAGCGGTCCCACTCGTAAATGTGCAGATCGGTGCCGCAGATGGAAGCAACTTTTACCTTGACCAGCACCTCATTCCGGCCAAACGCCGGGACTTTGACCTCACGGATCTCCGCGCCCGGCGCGGCTTCCGGCTTGACCACCGCGAGCATCGTTTTTTGCATGAATGGCAACCTGTGGGGTCCGAAGTGATCAGCCAAACCCTTTATTTTAGCACCACGCTGATCATGCCCCCGGGACGGGGAGGGCGAAGTCAAACTATTGCGATTTGAAAGCGAGTTGGGTTTAGAGACTGACCGTGGGAGCCGGTTCCATCTGAATCTCAATCCCGCCCAACCACTTCGCGATCAAGTTGTAGATCCATGCCCCTATGGCACCGAACACGAACCCCATTGCACCATAGAGAACCGGTGCAAGGATCCCCAAGACCAGCATGGCTGCGCCGCCGATGGCACTATTAGCTTGTTGTGTCGCCATACTGGCCAGCCCGGCGACCAAGGCGATGGGGATAAAGAGCAGCCCCAGACAGCCGTACAAGACTCCTAACATCTTGGCACAGGAAAGAACGCCCACTGATTTTATGCGTTGCATCACTCCTCCTGTAATTCAGCGATCTTGATTTGAGTTTCCCCAGCCGCCTCCGCCCGGTGTCTCAATCCGGATCCGTTCTCCCTTGACCAACCGCACGTTGGATTTGCCTGGCAATTTTTCCACCGAACCGTCCCTCCGGATCACGGATGCGTTCCCCGGCAAACCATCCGCGCCTCCCCTCAGTCCCCAGGGTCCACGCGTACGCCGGTCGGCCAGCAGCGTGACTTCGGCCTCGGTTAATACTTCTATTTCTCGTATGATCCCGTCCCCGCCCCGATGTCTGCCGTTGCCACCGCTTCCAGGCCGCAGAGAATATTGCCTCACGCGCAGCGGATAAGAATATTCCAAAGCTTCGGCCGGCGTGTTCAGCGAATTCGTCATGTGAGTGTGCACACCCGAAATGCCCGGCTTGGTGGGACGAGCGCCCATCCCCCCCGCAATCGTTTCATAGTAGGCGAAAGGCCCGCCCATGCGCGGGTCCATTCCTCCGATGGTGAGATTGTTCATTGTTCCCGAGGCCGCCGCCGGAATCTGCTCCGGAACAGCTTGCGCCAGCGCCCGCAGCAGAACATCCACAATACGTTGCGATGTCTCGACATTTCCCCCCGCCACCGCCGCCGGAGGGAGCGCATTCACCACGGTCCCCGAAGGCGCAATCACTCGGACCGGCCGCATCAGCCCGGAGGTCGCCGGCACATCTTCAGCCAGCAAACATCGGAATACATAAAAGCACGCAGAGTAGGTGATGGCCTCAACCGCATTGATACTGCCCTGAACCTGTGTATCAGTACCGGTAAAATCCACGGTGACTGTGTGGCTGCGGGCGGCTCGCCTGCGAGGCTCCTGAAACTTGACCGCGACCACAATCTTCACCGGCCGGTCGCTAATTCCGTCGCTGTCCATGAAGTCTTCCGCCCGGTACGTCCCCTTCGGCACCCGCGCCAAAAACGCGCGCATCATCTGCTCCGAGTAATTCAGGAGCTTGCGCGATGCGAAGTGCGCCCGCTCCAGCCCATAACGCGCACAAACCTCGCTCAGCCGTTGAGCGCCGGTATGGCAGGCCGCAATCTGCGCTCCCAGGTCGCCTTCGCGCTCATTGGGAGTGCGGACGTTATTCAGCAGCAACGCCAAAACATCACGGTCCATTGTCCCCGAACGCATGAGCCGCACCGGCGGAATGCGCAATCCTTCCTGATAAATCTCACGGCACAAGCCCATCGACCCCGGATAAGTCCCGCCGACATCCGCGTGATGTGCCCGCGAGGCCACGTAAAAATCGGGATGGTGGCCACGCTTACGCGGACTTTCCGTAGCGCCGGCGTCCTCGCCGGCTGTCCCGAGGGCATCTTGCCCTCGCCGCTTATGCCGCATATATACCGGGGCCACCAATGTGATGTCCGGCAGATGCGTCCCCCCGCGAAAGGGATCATTCAGCATCGCAACGTCGCCGGGTCCCAGCGGAAGGCTCTCAATGGCCGCTCGCACCGACATTGGCATCGAACCCAGATGCACGGGCATGTGATCGCCCATAGCAATCACTTCGCCGTGAGCATCAAAGACAGCACAGGAATAGTCGCGCCGCTCCTTGATATTGGGAGAAAATGCAGTACGCCGCAGAGCGGCCCCCATCTCTTCGGCAATGGAGTGGTAAATGTTCTTAAAGATTTCCAGTTCGATGGGATCGGTTCGCATAAGTCAGACTACATTTGAGGCTAAGCAAGTCTGCCGCCAGTGTACGACACCGCTCACCCGCCACCTTGGAAGGGCCCTCCAGGCTCCCAATTCTCGCTGCTTTCTTGATCACCCAAGGCCAGAAACTCCGGATTCCTTTAGAATGTGGTTGTCCCGGAGGCGCGGTCATGCTAGAAACGCGGATGGGAATGAACGCCTCTGCGATTGAATGCGGCTTCTGGAAATCAAGATGAGCCCACGAACCCGAGCCAATGCCAAATCCGCTGCGACCGACGTGTTGATTCCTGAAAAACTTTATTTCCGCATCGGAGAAGTTTCCCGACTGTGTCACCTGCCGGCTTACGTGCTGCGATTCTGGGAAACGGAATTTCCCCAACTCAAGCCGGTGAAGAGCAGTACCGGCCAGCGCATGTATCGCCGCAAGGACGTCGAAAGCGCCCTGCGGATCAAGCAACTGCTTTACGAAGAAGGGTTCACCATCCCCGGCGCGAGGCAACATCTCCGGGCCGAGATCAAAAGCGACAAGAAACAGGATCCCCTGCCCTTTCCGGCGCGTCCGACTTCCGAGCTGAAATATATTCGACAGGGACTGAAGGACATTCTCACCCTGCTCTCAGCCCGGCGTTAACGCCAGGCTAAAAACTCCGGCTGCAGTCGCTATCGGCTGAAGTTACCGTGAAGTTGTCCCGGCCCAACTTTTTCTTCGCAGTGACCGATTCCACCCCGTTGCGATCGTTGTTGAGCCGGGCCTGGGCGGTCTTTCGCGCCGATCCGCGGTCGGAAGCGGTTATTCGCATGGTGAGCCTGCGGCCATCCGAGCGCTCGGCCACGCCATAAAATGTGATCATGAAGTTTCCGCCTCTTAGCGAAAGAGTGCGTAGCTAGAACAAGACCACAACTAGGCAATTCCCGAACCCGGCAGGGTTTAAAATCGAATAGAGGACGCAAATGCAAACACAAGGCGAATCAGAACCGGACTCCGGGGCGCGGCAAGCCGCTGAGCACGTCGCCGAAGCTCACACTCTGCTGAAGACTCTGCAGGGCAAGGTCGCGGAACATCCCGAAATCGGGCAAGCCATCCACAAACTGGAGGTGGCGCTCGCGATCCTCGAAGTGCAGACTGGCGGAATGCTGTAACCGCTTAAGGCGTGGTGACCAGAGGTAATTCGATGAAGCTGGCCTCGTCGCTTGAGTGGTAAACACGCTGCACCGCCTTCCGGTAGTCCCCGGGTTTGGCCCAGAAGATGCTGGGCACGAAAGTCTGCGGATTGCGGTCGTACAGCGGGAACCAGCTTGACTGGATCTGCACCATGATCTTGTGTCCGGGCAGAAAGACATGATTTGCCGTGGGCAGCGCGAAACGATATAGCAGCGGCTTGCCGGCGGCAATCGGCTTGGCTGTCTCCAGACTCTCGCGATAGCGGCCACGAAAAACATCGGCCGAAACCATCAACTGATACCCTCCCATGGCCGCCTGGCCGGCCACTTCGTCGGGATAAACGTCGATCACCTTCACCACCCAGTCCGAGTCGGTGCCGCTGGTCGAAGCGATCAGATTAGCCGCTGGTTGCCCGCTGATTTTTACCGGCGCTCGTAAGGTGTCGGAGACGAAGGCCAATACATCCGGACGGCCAGACGCCTCGCGTTGATCGTCCACCAGCCATTGCGCCCAGGTGTAGCCGGTTGTGTAACCTACCGGTTGAATCGGGCGCGCGCGGAAGGGCACCGGCTTGGCCGGATCGGAGGTGTACTCGTCGAATTCTGCATCACCGGACTTCGGCACGGTGAAGCCCAGCTTCAAACCGGCGGTGAGATAGAGCGGTGTCGGCCGGAGAGTGCACCCGCTGGCGCAGCCGGCCGGCCACGCGGACAGACGCTGCCAGGTGTCGGTCCCGGTTTCAAAAGCGGTGACGGGCGGGACGTCGGCCTTGGGCGAGCCATCCTTTAGATACTGGTCCAGGAATGGCCGCAGAATATTCTGGCGAAAATAGAGTCCGGTATCGCTGTTGAACTTCACGGCCCCGAGAGTGCTGCCGTCCTCGATTTCCTGCCCGTGATGCCACGGGCCCATCACCAGGAAAACCTTATCGTTGTTCGTGTCCTTAGGTTTGATGGCCTTGTAAACCGCGATCGCGCCATAGATGTCTTCCTGGTCCCACAGGCTGTGCACCAGCATCACCGGCACCTTCAGAGGTTGCGCCCCCAGGATCTGATCGACGGCCTGGTCGCGCCAGAAGGCGTCGTAAGTGGGATGCTCAAGGATCTTCCGCCAGAATCCGACCTGTTCGAGCCCGCGGATACGTCCCAGTTCCCCTGCTGACCCGGCCTGCATAAACATGTCGTAGTCGTCGAAGTTGCTGCTCCACCACTTGGCGTCGTTCTTGCGCGTTGCTTCCTGCTCGTAAATATAAGACATGTTCTGCTGGCGGAAGGCGCCATAGTGAAACCAGTCGTCGCCCATCCAACCATCGACCATCGGGTTCATCGGCACCGCAACTTTCAATGCCGGGTGCGGATTGACCAGCGCCATCAGGGGCAGAAAACCGTCGTATGAAATTCCCAGGATGCCGACTTTGCCATTGCTTTCCGGGACATTCTTCACCAGCCAGTCAATGGTGTCGTAGGTATCGGTCGAATGATCGACGGGAGTCGGGTTCTGCGGCCCGTGCAAGGGACGGTTCATCACGTAGTCGCCCTCGGATCCATATTTTCCGCGCACGTCCTGCACCACGCGGATGTAGCCGCCTTCGACGATCACCTCCGTAGCGTTGTCGTAGCCATTCAGGATCGGGCCCAGGTGGGAACTGGAGGGAGCGTTCGTTTCCTCTCCTCCACGGGGATCGTGACTGGTGAGCTCATCTGCGCTATAAGGCGTGCGCGTCAGAAGGATAGGCGCGCCCTTGGCGCCCGTCGGCACCAGAATGACGGTGTGCAGTTTCACTCCGTCGCGCATGGGAATCATCACTTCGTGCCTGACGTAGTCAAAGGTGTCGGCCCTGGGCTCAAACTGGTTCGGCGTTTCGCTGGGGTATGAAGGGTACTGCGAGGTCGAAGCGTTCTGCGCCGCTGCCGCTGGGACCAACGGCAATCCACCGAGCGCCGCGAAAAGACAGCCTGCGATACCGACCAGAAACATTCTCTTGCCCGAAACGTACGTCCTAACACGGCCTGACTTTTCCATAGACTCGCCCTCGCGAAGAGTGTAGCGGACGGCACCCAACCGATCTGCGCTTTTTCACGCGAGCGTCCGAGGTCCGAAGTCTGACGCCCTCAGTCCCGTTTTTCAGGTCAAGGCCCGGTCCAGATGGCTGTAACCGCCATCCACGAAAATATGCTGGCCGGTGGTGTGTCCGGACTTGCCCGAGAGCAAAAAAATTGCCATGGCAGCGATCTCCTCCGCGGTCGTCATGCGCTTCCCCAAGGGAATTTTCGACAGGATGGAGGTGAGTTTTTCCTCGGGATTCGGAAATGTGGCCAGCCACTCACGGTAGAGCGGGGTCATCACTTCCGCCGGCAGGATGGTATTCACGCGGATATTGTAAGGCAGGAGCTCCGCTGCCCACTCCCGCGTAAGCGCCATGACTGCGCCCTTCGAGGACGCGTAGCCCGAAGTGCCGCCCTGTCCGGTGACCGCGGTCTTTGATCCGATGTTGACGATCGCTCCCTGGGCTCGCTTCAAGTGCGGCAGCGCGTAATGCGCCATGCTGTAGTAATGCACCAGGTTGCGTTCGAGCGACGCCACATATTCGCGCGGATTTCCCTGCTCCAGGCCGACTTTGTCGTTGCGGCCCGCATTGTTGACCAGCGCATCAAGCCGCCCAAATGTTTTGAGAGTCTGGTCAACCGCCCGGGAACAGTCTTCCGGATTCGAGAGCTCGACCGTGACCAGGCCGCAGGCCGCGCCCTTCTTGCGCAACTCATTTTGCAGCTCCGCGCCTGTCTCCGCATCGCGATCCACAATCACCGGTACCGCGCCCTCGCCCGCGGCCAAACGCACAATGGCCGCGCCGATTCCCTTGGCGCCTCCGGTCACGATGACGACTTTGTCTTTCAGTTCAAGGTCCATGCCGTTTCAGGTCCGCGCGTTAACCGTGGAGATTAAGAAAGCCTCCATCGATCGGATAGTCCACTCCTGTAATAAAGGATGCCTCATCCGAACACAGAAAAAGCGCCAGCGAAGCGATTTCGCCCGGTTCCGCCATTCTTCCTATAGGCTGCGCCTGCGACAATTTCTCGAACATTTCCCGTTCGCGCCCGGGATAAGTATTGCGCAGATAGTTATCGACAAACGGAGTGTGCACCCGGGCCGGCGAGATGCAATTGCAACGGATCTTGTAAGTCAGACAATCTCGCGCGACGGAATAAGTCATCGAGATCACGGCGGCTTTGCTCATGGAATAGGCAAACCGGTCGGCGAGCCCAACCGAACCGGCAATCGATGCCATGTTCAGGATCACGCCCCCATTCCTCTTCATGGCGGCAACCGCAGCCTGCATGCAGTTGTAGTAGCCCTTCACATTCACGCGAAAAACGCGGTCAAAGTCTTCCTCCGTCGTGCTCTCGACCGTGCCAATGTGGGAGATCCCCGCATTGTTCACCAGAATCGATACCGGCCCTTGCGCGGCCAGTCTTGCGAAGGTGTCCTTCACCTGTTTCTGGTCGGTGACATCACAGGCACAGGCGGCAGCTTCTCCCCCGTCTGAAGTGATCTGCCGACAAGTCTCTTCCGCGGCCCTGAGAGTCACATCCAGGACGCGCACCGCAGCCCCGTGAGCGGCAAACTTTATTGCCACGGCCTGTCCAATGCCGCTGCCGCCGCCGGTAACCACGGCAACTTTGCCGTCGAGTCTGAGATTGGTCTTGCCTTCCGCTTGACTCAGAGCGAGACGCCTCTCTTCCACGGGATGAAATCATTCTGAGCATTCAGCTCGGCCTTCGTCCTGGTCTCGCCGCTGGCCACCTTGATCACCAGTTCCAGGATTTCTTCGCCCATGCGCTCGATGGTGGTCTCGCCTGAAACTACGCCGCCAGTGTCGATATCAATAATGTCATTCATGCGCTGGGCCAGGGACGAATTGGTGGACAACTTCACCACCGGAGTGATCGGATTTCCAGTCGGCGTGCCCAGGCCGGTCGTAAACAGGACCACGCTCGCTCCCGCGCCCACTTGTGCGGTCACGCATTCCACATCATTCCCCGGAGTGCACTGCAGGTGCAGTCCCGGCACGGTCGAATATTCCGGATAGTCCAGCACTGCCGTCACCGGAGAAGTCCCACCCTTTTTCGCTGCACCCGCCGACTTCATGGCGTCAGTAAGCAGTCCGTCGCGAATGTTTCCGGGAGACGGATTCATCTCGAAGCCGGACCCGACCGAGCGGGCGCGGGCCTGATAGTCTCGCATCAACTTCACAAACCGGTCTGAGACTTCCTTTCGCGTGGCGCGATTGATCAGCTCCTGCTCCACTCCGCACAATTCCGGAAATTCCGAAAGAATCGCGCGGCCCCCGAGTGCTACCAGAAGATCGGCAGTATGTCCGATGGCAGGATTGGCCGAGAGGCCTGAGAATCCGTCCGATCCACCGCATTTCAACCCCAGACACAGATGAAAAAGCTTGGCGGGCGAACGCCTGGCCTTGTTGGCATCGACTAACCCAAGAAACGTCTGCCGGATGGCGTCGGACAGCATGGTAGATTCCGTGCCGCTTTGTTGCTGCTCCAGAATGATGACAGGCTTATTGAGATTCGGATTGCGCTTCTCAATCTGGTTGCGCAATATTCCGATCTGAGCGTTCTGGCAACCCAGGCTGAGGACCGTCGCTCCAGCCACGTTGGGATGGTTTATGTATCCCGCAATCAGCCCGCACAGATTGTTGGCGTCTTCCCGCGTGCCGCCGCATCCGCCTTCATGCAGCAGGAACTTGATGCCGTCAATATTCTCAAATACCCGGGACGGCCGTGGCTCCGGGCCGTTCCCGGATGGGCTTCGACTTCCGGCGGCATCCAGTTTGCCTTCCCGATAGAGCTTCGCCAGTTCAGCCACCTGGCGTCGGTAGATTTGCGGCGCGGCAAAACCCAGCTCCTCCTCAAAGGCCTGCTTCAGAACGCCGATGTTTCTGTTTTCGCAGAACACCAGCGGAACCACCAGCCAGTAGTTGCGTGTGCCGACCTGGCCGTCGGGCCTCGCATAACCCAGAAAACTCCGGTCCTTCCAGCGCGAAACATCAGGCGGTTCCCAGCGATACTGGGCCGACTGCTCGTGGAAATCAGAAGTCTGGTGCTGAACGTTGCTGGTGGTCAGCCTCTCACCCCGGCTGACAGCCTTGGCGGCTTGGCCCACCAGCACGCCGTACATGATCACGCCGGCGCCGGCAGCCAGGTCTTGCGTTGCGAACTTATGTTTAGCGGGAACACTCGAAACCAGTGGGTAGGTTCTGCCGGCGAATTCAATTTGCTCGCCTTGATTGAGGTCGGTAAGCGCAATTAGGACGTTGTCCCTGGAATCGAGTTGCAGAACCCGGTCGGGCATCGTTGCCTATTGTAGAACAGACATCTCAGAAGAACTCATCCCATGGATGCCCTGTTAGTGTCCTGACAGTGCTGGTTTTCTTTGCGTCCTTTTGCGGCTCCTTGCGCCCTTTGCGGTAAAGCTTCGATCGTCTAAATCGTTCACAAATCTTAAACCGCAAAGTTCGCAAAGAAGGCTGCAAAGGACGCCAAGAGTGGTGAATCAGGGCTGACCGGCGGGGACAAATCGTCTACGAGACCAGCCCTAGCCGCGCACTGGCGGCGGTTTCAACTTCCAAAATCGTTGCGCGTTGCCTCCCATGACTGCCTGCTGATCTTGGGGTGAATATCGGGCCAGATAATCTTTCACCACTCCCACGGCCCGAGAATAGGACGCCGCCACTGTGCACACCGGCCAATCAGATCCAATCAGCAAGCGCTCCGCTCCAAAGCATTCGAAGGCAACATCGAGGTATGGCGCCAGGTGCTCGGGCTTCCACTGCTGCCAGTCCGCTTCCGTCACCAATCCTGACAATTTGGCGAAGACATTCGGAAACGCCGCTAGCTCCCGGATACCGCGCGCCCAGGGCTGCAAACTCGCGCTCTTGATTGGAGGTTTGGCCATGTGGTCGAGCACAAAACGCTGGCGGGGAAACTGCCGCACGAACTCCGCTGCTACCGGAAGATGCTTGGTATAGATCAGAATGTCGTACGCTAGATCGAACTCTTCCAGAACAGAAATGCCGCGAAGAAATTCAGGTCGCAACAAGAATCGATCGTCGGGCTCGCCCTGCACCACGTGGCGAACCCCAATTAGCTTTGGATTTCCAGCAAAGGCCTGCAACTGTGACCTGACCAGTGGAGACTGCAAGTCAACCCAGCCCACCACTCCCAGAATAAATGGCGACGAAGCAGCCAGTTCAAGAAGCCACCGCGTCTCCTCAATCGTTTGCTGCGCTTGTACCGCAACGCACCCCTGAAAACCGGCTCGCTCCAGTTCGGGTTTCAGAGCCTCAGGGAGGAAATCACGGCGCAGCGCTGCCATCAAATCGTCAATCCAGCCATACTCGCGCGGATCATAGACCCAGAAGTGCTGATGAGCGTCAATGTGCATGGTGGTTGAACATTCCAGGCACTATCCCGGATACCAGACCCGGCGGGGATCGGCTTCGCTTCGCTGATAGGTCCAGGCTTCTTCGATCAGGCGCTTCAGATCGAAAGCCGGTCTCCAGCCCAGCAGGAATTTCGCTTTGGTGTTGTCCAGCCAGGTTGACCAGAATGGAGTTTCGATCTCAACCGTGGGAAGCCCTCGGGTCTGGTTCAGATAGTCGGCTACGCGCTGGTAATCCACGGGTTCGTCCATGCAGATATTAAAGGTCTGCTGATGAGTCTTGGGATGATCGAGTGACACGACGATCGCCTCCACCAGATCACTGACGTGCACGAAGTTGCGCTGCACCGGCTTCCCCTTCGGGTCAAGCATCAGCGGCACCGCGCCGCTTTTCACGTACTCGTCGGCGCGCTTGGCACCCACCAGGTCGCGCCATCGTGGTCCCCCGAAAACGTCCTCGCCGAAGGACAGCGAATATTTAAAATCGTCCTTCTCCATGATCCAGGGTGCTCTCAAACAACAACCTGAGAGGTCATACTGGATGAAGTATTGCTCCAGCATCACCTCTTCGAGAACTTTGGAGAGCGCATAGCAGCCCGGATAGGCGCTGTGTTTCTGCTGTTCGGTGATCGGCACGGGATGAGGATAGAAGAAATGTCCCAGTGCGGCATCGCCACCGATGAGAATGATCTGTTTGAAAGCCGTACTGTTACGGCACTCTTCCAACAGCCAGAACAGGCCCTTGACCGTCACGTCCATCACGTCATCCGGAGTTTCCTTGCAGGTAGCGCAATGCATAACATGGGTGATTCCCTGCATGGCCGCATGGACAGCAGCCCGGTCCGAGATACTTCCGCGGACGACCTCCAGCCGCTCTGTCGGCTCCAGAATCCGGTTGTGGCATAACGCCCGAATCCTCACATCCTGATCAGACTGCAAAATGTGGGCAATGAAATGGCTGCCTACTTTGCCCGCAGCTCCGGTAACCAGGATGCGTTTTATGGGTCTGGTCATCGCTGATCGGTAGATCATACAGCGACGCATCAAATCACGGTCAGCGTCTTGTGATCAATGCAGAAGGAAGCGGGAAGAAGTCAATGAACACGCGGCGGGGCCGTCAACATTTTCTTAATTCGAAGACCGGACCTGCATGGTTTCGTCGATCCAGAGTTGCGCCGGAGCGCCGGCACTGTCGCGGGTGGCGGTCACACGAAAGCCGCTGGAAGTGGTCTCGACATCGTAAGTGTAAGGAGGCCGCTGTCTCTCAATCGTAATGTATTTCGCCGAAACCAACTCATCGAGAGAGGCGTATTTTTGTTCTGTGGCAAAATATCCCCGTTCGGCGTTGGCAATGCTGATCAGATCATTCTTGACCCCCATGATGTTCGCCGTTCCGGTTGGAGTGCTGGCCCCGCCAGTTGCAGTAGCATCCTTCAACTGGATGGAATAGATGTACATACCGACCGCCATCACAATGATGGTGCCTAAGAAACCAAAGGCTCGACCCATAACTCCCTCCCCATACCGTCATTGCATAGCGAAACCGCTCTGGGGACAAGTAACCAGAGTGCGAGGCCCTGCGGCTGAATCGCGGGCCCACGGAGTGGGGGCCGATCCGCGCCCTCATTGCCGGGTAGCTCTATCGACATTTAGTTGCTAAAATCGGTTCCCATTAATGGCGAAGTGATCCTGGCGAGCACACCCGCCGCTTAAACAAAGGAGATCCCCCATGAGCAAGATCCTCACTGAAGTACTCGAGTCCAACCGCAAATACGCTGCCAGCTTTGGCGATAAAGGGAAGCTCGGTCTTCCTCCGGCACGCCGGTTTGCCATTCTGACTTGCATGGACGCCCGGCTCGATCCCGCCAAGTGTGCCGGCCTCAGCGAGGGGGATGCGCACGTTATTCGCAACGCCGGCGGGCGCGCCAGCGATGACGCGATCCGCTCCCTGGTCATCAGCTACAAACTGCTCGGCACCCAGGAATTTTTCGTCATTCATCACACCAACTGCGGCATGGAGTTCTTCACCAACGAAGTAATGCGTGGCCTGCTGGCCTCAAGCCTGGAAACCGCGCAGCTCACCTCGAGCGGCTTCCGTGACGTCGGTAAAGGTCCAGGATCGCGCGCCGGCGAGTACATCGAGTGGCTGACGATCTCGGACCCAAAGCAGGCCGTGATCGACGATGTCGCGCGCATCCGCAAGCATCCCCTGGTCCCGAAGAACATCCCGATCAACGGCTTCATCTACGACGTGCATTCCGGCGAACTGGTCGAAGTTGAAGGCGCGCAGGAGGTCGGCAAAGCTGCCTGACTTGGTTGTTTATTGACTGCCCTCTCACCTGGCAGGGCGCGATTCCCCGAACGGGCGGGCGATCTCGCCCTATCGTTCGGGCGATGACACTTAGGTCTGTTTCCAATATTCAATGTCGGGCTTTGGTCGCTTGGCGGCTAAGCGGCACGACCAAGGTCGTGCCCTTCCCAGGAAAGCTCCGAGCCGACTTCTTCGGCAACCTCACGGGGCGAGCGGATATCCAATCTGAGGCCACTATGTAGGCACCGAATCTAGGCACCGACCACGCGGATTCGTGCGGCTCGATGTGTCCTGACGCTGGCGCTCTGGCTCCGGTCTGGAGCGGCCTCAGTCCTTGCTGGGCCTTTTCGGGGTCAAATCGCAGGCCTGCTTCACCCGCGCCAGATCCAGGCCAGCGGGGGAAAACTCCGCGATTTCCGGTCCGTTGCGGCCGCGGATTTGCACCTTGAAGATGTGAGCTCCGATCAGCTCGCGAGTGGTGCCCTTGTCCATAGAGAGGAAACGGTTGCGAATCCAGTTCCAGCCGTGATAGCTGTGCGTGTCGTCAACCCGTACCATGACCTCCATCTGGGGCTGTCCCCAGAAGCCGGGACGGTTGGGCGGGCCCAGACGGATGCCGGGATTGAAATCGGCGGCGGTGTACTTGCCATTGGTGCACACGAACTGGATTCGTGGCTTATAGTCCGGGTCTTCTCTCAGGTAGTTGTCCGACAGAAGCTCAAAGCGGACGTTTTTGGCGCCGGTCATCTTGTCTTCGGAGTGAAACTCCATCCACTTTCCGCCCGCGCTGACGCCGTCACTTTCGCCCTGATTAGGGCTAAAAGCGACACTCTGAGCGCTGACCAACGGCGCGGCAGCGCAAACCAGCGCCAGGACTGCAAGGAAGGCCTTGGCCCAGGTCAAACGGTTTCGTCTATGAAAAGAATTCGACGTTTTCAAGCGCTCCTCCAAACAAGCATGATTACTACTTATATTGAACCCTAGAGAGCGAACAAAAGTTGCATCGCTGGGTTCCGCCTCGGGCAATAAACCGCTCGGAGGTAACCGGCGGGAACATAGACGCTGCAGAGGTTTTTTTAGGAAGGACGTCGCCCCTCTTGGGACTGGCCGAAAACCACCAGCCTGGTGGAATTGGGCCAGCAGCACGCTGTGATCGCCGTTGGTCCGAGATAATCTTGCTGGCTCTGACATATTGAGAACAGTGGAGTTAATAATTGCCGCCTTTTCAGTCGAGGAATGGCACTCGAGCTGCATCTTTAATAGCGGCGGTTTCCGCGAGTAGCGCGGGTTTCCGAGGCTAACTCCTGAATAAGCACGAGAATCTGATTTCATAGGGGCCTCGCTTATTCGGAGATCTGCAATTGAAAGCCCGCTACCACGCTCGAAGGGAAGGACAGGTTATGAACAGATTTAGTCTGGTTAGATCCCTCATTGCGTTCGCTGCTTTCATGGTTCTTGCTCTCGCGCCAAATACAGCATTCGGCCAGCGCGGCGGTCACGGCGGTGGTGGCGGAGGCTTTCACGGCGGCGGTGGAGGCGGCAGCTTTCATGGCGGTGGTGGCGGTTTCCATGGTGGCGGCGGTGGCTTCCACGGTGGAGGTAGCGCCTCCCGCGGTGGCGGCGGGTTTTATCGCGGTGGCGGAGGATATCGTAACGGCGGCTCCTACGGGGGCGCGCGGTCTTTCGGTGGCACCCGATCTTTTGGCGGAGGGAGTTACAACCGAGGCGGAAGCTTTCGTGGCGGATCAGCGACAGGCCGCTACGGAGCAGGCAGGGGTTCGTACGGCGGGCTCGGTTCCTCGCGGGGCATGACTGGGCAAGGCCGCGGATTTGCATCCGGCCGCAATTCCGGGTCGTTCGGAAATCGTTCGTCGAATTTTCATTCCGCCATCAATGATGGCAATTGGCATTCGTTCGGCGGCAGTTCTTCGCGTTTCAGCGGAGGACGCAACTCCGGAAACTTCGCGTCCTCCGGCCTCTCCGCTCATAACGGCGGAAGGTCCGACGGCGGTTGGCACTCTTTTGGCCCGTCCAGGGGCTCCTCGCCAGCCATGGGCTTCGGCGCGGGGCGGACGTCACGATCAGGATCGATTCACGGCGGCTCTGGTTTCGGCGGCTCGCACTTCGGTGGATCCAATTTCGGCAATTCGTCTTTTTCTGGATCGCGGTCGGATCGCTCCACGTTCGGGTCCTTCGGGAACGCGCGATTCGGATCGAGCACGCACCTATTTGGTGGTTCACGCTTCAATTCCTTTGGCGGCCATCGCGGTTTTGGCAACGGCTGGGGTTGGCGTGGGAACGGGTGGCGCGGAGACCGCTTTAGAGGGTCCGGCTGGCGTGGCTATGGTTGGAACAGAGGTTTTTGGCCTGGTTACCGATACAACTACGGTTGTTGCGGGGGCTTTTTGGGAGCGGGCTTTGGCTGGGGTTGGGGATGGGGTTTCGGCGTGGGCTGGCCGTATTGGGGCAGCTACTGGGGACCGGGCTGGGCTTACGGATGGGATCCCTGGTGGTATGACCCGTATTGGTATGCGCCCTGGCCGTCGTACAATTATTACCAGGCTTACCCTGACATCGGGTACAACAGTCCGCCGTCCTACGAACCGGACGCTTTGTCTGACTACGACTCGTCGTCGAGCTATTTGATCACGCCAACCTTGGACCCTGAAGCCTTGCACTTCAATGTCAGCGATGACGTGGGCCTGGACAACAACGGTCCGGAGCAGAACGCTCAGCCAGCGCAGCCCGAAGCCACGCCGAACACTCCGGCTCCCACGACTGCGCCGCAGCCCCAGCCGCGCCTGGTTTTCCAGCCGACAACCTGAGGTTGGGATATCGGAGCGAGGGTGGTTCCACCGACTGATTTCCCTCGTTCTCTAGTCTCAGCGGTGCCCCGCCCAAGCAAAGCTTGGACGGGGCACTCTCGAGGTCGGGTCGCCAGTCGATGTTTTCCAACCGCGACCAGCCCTCATTTCCTCATGTTTGTTTCATTGGGCGCCTGAATCTTCTTCCTGGGCCTTTCATCCAAAGCAGAGTGCATTTACGCTGCAGTCGGTGGCGTCTACCGGAAACGAGGAGTTGATGGATGTTTGAAAGCATTCTCTGCCAGGTAACGGAATATGACCCTGACGTCCTGGAGTCCCTGATTGGGCTCGCGGTCGAAATTGCTCGCGAGGGTCGGGAGGGAAGACGCGTTGGCACGCTATTTACACTCGGAGATGAGAACGCTGTGCTCGCCAAATCCAGGCCGTTGATTTTGGATCCGTTATCGGGGCATCCTGAGTCTTCACTTCGTGTCACCAATCTCAATCTCCGCGGAACCATCAAGGAATTGGCGCAGTTGGACGGTGGGTTCGTGGTAAGTCGGGAAGGAATTGTCCTTTCCGCGTGCCGCTACCTCGATGCCGTGGCCGCGCAAGTGGACGTGCCGCTGGGACTCGGCAGCCGTCACATTGCCGCCGCCAACATGAGCGCTGTTACCAAGGCGGTAGGTATTGTGGTTTCCGAGAGTTCGGTGGTGCGACTTTTCTGCCATGGACAACTGGTCGGTGAAATCATTCCCGAGGTGTGGATGATGGAGCATGCAGCCCACCTGCGTGGTACCGCGAAGAGGGAACAAGTTGGTGCACTCACGATTCTGACGCCAAATCTGGGATAAGCTCGCGGTGCTAGCCTGACTCACTGATATACGGAATGAAGTATGACAACGCTGCAGGAATTCAGGAGTGAAGTCTGTGGACTCGTTACCAGCAATCCCACCCACTGGTTCGTGATTGATGCCCTCCGCCGCCCGAAAACCCTTACGCACCAGCGACGGTTGCAGGAGGAAGTCGATTCATTGTTTTGCGATCTCGTGTAACCTTTCTCGTGTATCTTGCCAACGAGGTACTGCCGATGAGAACGATTTTCTCTGTACTGGCGTTAGCCCTTTGCATGGCGCAGCTTTCCATGGCGCAGGTGGACCCGCGCTGGAAGCCCAACGATCCGGACCGTCCCGCGCCCCCGGTGATCGAGCCGGGAAGTACGCCGGGACGTCCGCCATCTGACGCCGTCGTGTTGTTCAACGGCAAGGATCTCTCACAGTGGACGGGCGCCGATGGCCAGCCAGCGAAGTGGAAAGTAGCGGATGGCTACATGGAAGTGGTGCCTCACAGCGGCATCATCCAGACGCGCCAGCCGTTCGGGGATTGCCAATTGCATGTTGAGTTCACCGAGCCCACGCCACCGGTGGGTGAGGGCCAGGAACGCGGCAACAGCGGCGTGTTCCTGATGGGCCTCTACGAAATCCAGGTGCTGGATTCGTACCAGAGCAAGACCTACGCCGACGGCCAGGCCTCGGCGGTGTACGCGCAATTCCCGCCGCAGGTGAACGCCTCAAGGCCGCCGGGACAGTGGCAGACCTATAACATCATTTTTCACGGTCCGCGTTTTGACAAAGATGGCAAAGTGCTGCGCCCGGCCCGAGTTACCGTGCTGCACAACGGAGTGCTGGTGCAGGACAATGTAGAGTTGTCCGGCCCCACGGGCCACCACGTGCGGCCTCCTTACAAACCCACGCCGGACAAACTGCCCCTCAGTCTGCAGGACCACGGCAACCCGGTGCGTTTCCGGAATATCTGGATTCGTGAACTGGGTGAGGGACAGTAGAACTCAAGCGCGATCCACGGTCTTCGGCGGCCAGACCGTCTGCCCCCCGCGGTGATAAGCGAGGTTGCCGATGTGGCCGGCGCGGGCGGCGGCGACCCCGGTTTCCACTGGCGCGTTGGGCTCTTTGCGGCTCTTGACACATGCCAGGAAATTCTCCATGTGCGAGATGGTACCGTCGCGGAAACTGCGTTCTGTAAGAACCGGATTTTGCCCGTCTTGCACACCCTCGCGATAAACGGTGAATCCGCTGCGATTGATCTTTAACGTTGCTTCCGTCCCGCGGAACTCAAGGCCGCCATCGTCGATGGAAGAGTTCATCATGCCGTCGTACCCCACATCGAATCCGGGGTAACGGAAGGCTGCCTGGATGGTGTCGGGACAATCCCACTGCTCGAAAACATACTTGTCAGCCAGCATGTGGACCTCGCGCGGCTGATCGGATTTCATGGCCCAGTGCACCACGTCGATCCAGTGGGAGAACAAATCGGTCATGGCGCCGCCGCCGAAATTCCAGAACCAACGCCAATGATTATATTTTTCCTCGCTGAAGGGCTGATCGGGAGCGGACCCGAGCCAAAGCTTCCAATCGAGCGCCTGGGTGTCGATGGGCTTGGGCGCCCAGTCCCGGTGATAGTTCTGCCACCAATAGGTTCGCACCTGCGGGACGCGTCCGAGGCTGCCTGCCTGAATCAGATCCACAGCGTCGCGAAAGTGAGTCCAACTACGCTGCTGCATGCCGCACTGCAGAATCTGCTTGCTGGAACGAACCGCGCGGGTGAGGATGGCGCCTTCTTCAATGGTGTGGGTGACAGGCTTTTCCAGATAAACGTCCTTGCCGGCGGCCAACGCATCGACCGCCATGCGAACGTGCCAGTGGTCGGGCGACGCGATGAACACCGCATCGATGTCCTGCGCGAGCACTTCACGATAGTCCAGATGGGTGGTGGCGACACCGTTGGACCGTTCCCTGACGGCATCGCGGTGCGGCCCATACACATCGCTCACGGCCACGATCTGGTACGGACCCAGCTTGTCGGCGGCGTCCAGCAGGTTCCGCATTCGGCCGCCGGCTCCGATCACTCCGACGCGCACGGTGTCGTTTGCACCCAGCACTCTGGTTGAGGCGAGCGCGGTAAGCCCACTTGCGATGATGAAGCTGCGGCGATTCAGCATAGTTGGCGCGATCCTTCAGCCCGCTTTTCACGGCCACCCTATCTAGGCACGGCCTGGGCGGAGAGAGCTTATCAAAAATGGAGCGCAGAGTCGCACCTGACCTGCCCTGAGGCCGAGCCACGGCCTCACTTGACCGTCCAGCAATCCTCGTCGAAGGTGTGCTATCTCACTCTGCAACGAAAGGTGGGGCAAGCTCAGCCACCCTACAATATCCGCACCCCCTCATTCGTCTACAACTGTAGAGGAAGGACGCGGCGAGCCTGGTGCAGATGGCACTCGAACAGGACCAGCGAATCACCGAGGTGGTGAAGCGGGAAGAGTCCCGGCTGCGCAACTTCATTCGCCGGCGCGTGCCCGACTCACGCGACGCCGAGGACATTCTGCAGGACGTCTTCTACGAACTGGTGGAGGCGAATCGACTGCTGATGCCGATCGAGCACGTCACCGGCTGGCTGTTTCGCGTGGCGCGCAACCGCATCACCGACCTCTTCCGTAAGAAGAGGCCGGAGAGCTTCAGCGAGGCCGACGTCGCGCGCGACGATGACGACGAACCGCTGCAGTGGGAAGACCTGCTGCCTTCGCCCGATGCCGGGCCGGAGGCGTCTTACGCCCGCGATGTCCTGCTCGATGAACTCGATTTGGCCATCGACGAACTGCCGCAGGAGCAGCGCGAGGTGTTTGTTGCGCACGAACTGGAAGGACGCAGCTTCAAGCAGATGGCGGCCGAGACCGGCGTGAGCTTGAATACGCTGCTCTCGCGCAAGCGCTATGCGGTGCTGCATTTGCGCGAGCGATTGCAAAGCATTTACGACGAATTTACGAAAACATGAGGACTGAACATGAGTAAAAGATGGAAGAGAATAATTTTGATTGCTCCGCTGGCGATTCTGGGGATACTGCTGTTTATCGCCATCGGCGGGCAAATAGTGCTGCTGCTGTGGAACTGGCTGCTGCCGCCGCTCTTCGGCTGGCGTTTGATTACTTTCTGGCAAGCGGTCGGGATTCTGGCGTTGTGCCGGATCCTCTTCGGCGGATTTGGACGCCACGGTTTCCAGCGCTCCAATTTCCGCCGCCGCATGGCCGAGCGCTGGGAGCGCATGACCCCTGAGGAACGGGAACGATTCCGGCAAGGCATGCGCGGACGCTGCGGCTTTGGTCCATCCGCCACCAGCGAGAGTAAGGGACAATGAAGAGATCTGTGTGAAAGAGTTTGGGCGGGCCCAGTCAATAAAATAGCGCGCTTCCCCCTTGAGGCTGCCCCACCCTTGCGTTTTCGCAAGGGTGGGAACATCGGAACGATCCAACCGGCAATGATGCATTTGATATCGAGGGGCACTGTCCCCCACCCTTCGAAAACCACGAAGGGTGGGGCAACCTCAGGGCCTTGCGCAACGAAAAAGGTGGGCCAACTCGCCCGCCGGGTTGGCCTGCCGAAGCGTGACCTATTTGCCCGGCGCAGCCGCTTCCACCAAGGGTGCCACCTCTACGTCCGCAGCTACGAACGCCTTCACCGGCGTGCCCGCTTTGATAACGGCCTGGCTCCCGCGGATAACGACGTAACGGGTCCCCGCGGAGCCGAGTGCGCCTCGGATCTCCACCTTCTGGTCGCCAACTCGCAGGAAGTGCACGCGAAGGCTGACTTCGCCCGCTTCACCCCAGAAATCCGGGCGTTTCCCCTGAACCACCTCGCCTAAAGCCCG